>CAMWPE010000062.1 GCA_947176055.1 uncultured Desulfovibrio sp. | reverse complement strand
TGAGCTTGAAGGCTACCTGCGCTCCACATTATTACCGGATAATGCGGCAAAGGGCGAAAGAGGAAAATCTGGCGGTCAGTCCGCAAACTTTTGGCATGGATGCCATGACGAGAGGATGCCTGGGAGGAACGGGTTTCTGCTTCATAAGCCATCGCGGCCAGGTTCAACCCTGCGGTTATCTGGAGCTTGATTGCGGCAATGTTCGCGAGACTCCTTTCCCGGAAATCTGGAAAAACAGCGAAATTTTCAGGAATTTGCGCGATCCCGGTCAGTACAAAGGCAAATGCGGCGGGTGCGAATACCACAGGGTATGCGGCGGCTGTCGCGCGAGGGCCTACAGCATGACTGGCGATTACCTTGGCGAAGAACCGCTGTGTCAATACAAACCGCGCCGGGTAACCAACGCCGATGTCAAAAGATAATCTCGACGATCTGGATAGAAAAATTCTGGACGTCATTCAATCGGACTTTCCCATTGCCCATCGTCCTTACGCCGAAATCGCCGTCAAAATAGGCTCGACGGAGGACGAAGTCTTCGCGAGAGTCGTCAAAATGCGCGATACCGGTTTGATTCGACGGATTGGAGCAAATTTCCAGTCCGCAAAACTGGGCTTCGTGTCCACGCTCTGCGCCGCGAAAGTCCCCGCGGACAAGCTCGAAAGTTTTATAGAAGCAGTAAACGCCATCCCCGGCGTTACTCATAATTACGAACGCGAGCACGAGTACAATATCTGGTTTACCCTGATTAGTCCTTCGCGGGAAGAGGCAGCGAAAACGCTAAAGGAAATCGAGACGCGCGAGGGCATCCCGATATTAAACCTGCCCGCGACGCGGCTTTTCAAAATAAAAGTCGATTTTCCCATGGTCGACGAATAGACGAGAGTTGAGATCGCGTCTAATATAGCAAGTTTCGCTTAAACTTATACCTAAACGGCGAGGCAATGTCCTTTGAACGATAATTAGGCTGACCTCTTTGCGTCGCAAATCCGCCATAGCGCGATTATTTTCACTAATGACGCGCTATAGTATTAATTTTGGGAAAATCAGCCGGAGGATGAGTATGGGCAAATATGTGAATGGGATTCTCGCGCCCGGCGAAGTCGTAGTTTACGAAGGCAAAATGACGGGCCTGATTTTCCTCTGGCCTGTCATAATTCTAATCATTGGCATAATTATTGGCGTCATAGCGCCTCTCGTGGGAGCGGTAATCGCGGGATTCGCCTTGCTTTACGGAGCTTTTGTCTATCTGAAGTGGATAAGCAGCGAGTATGCGGTGACCAACAGGCGAGTAATCTTGAAAACCGGCATAATCAGCCGCGATACTTTCGAGATGCGTCTTGAGAAAATCGAATCCATCTCTTTCAGGCAGGGCATCCTGGAAAGATTGCTAAATTACGGCGACATCACTATAACGGGCACCGGCGATACAAGTCAGGAATTCAAGAATTTGTCCAATCCCCTGAAATTCAAGCTCGTCACGGAACAGGAAATGGAGAAATGGCATAGAGACTTGGGGGGATAAAGAGTGTGGGCCGGGCATTGGCGTTAAATCTCGCGAATGGTTAAGGATTACTCCGCCCACGAAAATCCTTGTCGCCAACCACTTTCCCGACCCCAAAATTGGTTCTTAAAAAAGTCGCCAAGAGAACAAAAAAATATTTATGCTTTTAATAAAAAAGGAATAGAGAATATTTTAATGTGATTTTCAATATATATTTAAGCGGAAATTATGGCTTATTATTTATCCATCTTAAATGATATAGAAAGATTTTTTTGTACCCAAATAATTCAAGTTATTCATTTTTTATATTGATTATCAGTCAGGATCAATAACTCATTTTCTAGAATTTATCGTTGCGAACTATCTTCTAAATGAGAAGATTGTAATCAATATGATATTTTCTTTTACATATTCGTTCCAGTAGCGAAGCCAAATTGAGGTTAATAGTATTTATAAATAACTTTGAATAATATAATTCATATTTGTTTTTTAACAAATTTATATAGGAGAAAACACTATGACTTTGAGTATTGAATTAGAACGTTTAGTTATACCAAAGAGCTTGAAGATCGATTTGATGAATTAGCCAAAATGAAAGGAACGTCAAAGAATTTTTTAATTCTTACCGCTTTGGAGGAAGGGGCTGAGGAGCAAGAGGACGCCGCATTGGCTGATAAAATTATGGCAGGAGTTCGAGGCGGAACCATAAAAGTTCTTTCTTCTGAGGAAGTGAGCAAGCGCATTGGCTTGGATATTTGAATATACCGATTTTGCGACCAGAAAGCTTGAATCAATCGATAAAACGATGGAAGATCTGATAAAAAATATCTTGATGAAAAAATAGCGACAGATTTAATCCCCGTCCGCTTGGTAAATCCCTTCATGGAAATTTTTCAGGCTATTGGCGATACAGGGTAGGCGATTATCGCATTATTTGCGAAATTCATGATGAAAGAGTTATTGCGCTTGTACTTGATATTGGACACAGAAGCAGGATTTGATTTACGGAGGTAATTAGCCAAATGAAAATAGATGAGAAGAAGGAGGAGAGTTATTGAGGAACTACCTTATTATTTAGCCTAAAGAATTTTATCGAGAAATGCGAAATTTCCATATCCCGCAAAAGCTTCAAACTTCTTCCAGAGAGTACTCGCTCTCATCCGCCCACCATGCGGCGTAACGCAAAGCTTTGGTAATGTCTTCGGGTTCAAGTTAGGGGTAAGCGGCGAGAATGGCGTCGGGGAATTTACCGGATGCAAGGAAGCCAAGTATCATATAGACGGTTACACGCGTTCCGCGTATACCCGCTTTGCCGCCCATGACGGCTAGGTCGCAAGTTATTAGCAATTGATTCGATATTTATTAGATTTGCTTCATTATGTCTTTTTATTGTCCTATTCGCTGTAAGCTTATCCCCGATGGCGAAATAATGTCCTTTGAACAATAATTTCGCGGGCGGCCTGGCATCGCGAAACCTTCATAGCGGGTTGAATAAGTATTTATAATTAAGTATAAATTGAGGCCAATTAATAAACTTAAAAGCGCTGAATTTTGCTCCAGCCCAATAAGTTTATATAGCGCGTAGCGATTGAAAATAGCAACGCGCTAATGGCGACTTTGCCGAGCAAAGACGCTCGCGAAAATGCTCCAAGGCAGTTTTATTCCGCCGTTAAGAGACATTTTCAAGCGAAATATGATATACAGGCCGCGGTGAAGATCTTTAAATTCCCAATCCTTTATCCCACGACATTCTTCGGTTTTCCCTCCAGCCACGCGTTCAGGTTATCGAAAGCGATTTCCGCTCTCTTTTCCAGGGATTCGTCGCTGTAAAAGGCGAGATGCGGCGAGAGGATGAGGTTTTTGGCATGAAGCAAAGGGTAATCCGCGGGGAGGGGAGGCTCCATATCGAATACATCGATGGCGGCGCCGGCGATGACGTCGTTAGTGAGAGCGTCGGCCAGGGCGCGATTATCGACCACCGGGCCGCGGGCCGTGTTGATCAGGAGGGCGCCCTTTTTCATTTTCTTTAATTCTTTTTCGCCGATCATGCCTTTTGTCTCCGGCGTGAGCGGAGTGTGGATGGAGACGATGTCGGATACTCTCAAGAGATCGTCGAGGGAGAGATTTTCGTCGATATTAGGATCGTTTACTGGATGACGGTTATGGGCGACGACTTTCGCGCCGAAGGCTTTAAGCAGGGCGGCGAGTCTTTTGCCAATGACTCCGGCGCCGATGAGACCCACTGTCTTGCCTTGCAGGAGATTGGCGCGAAGTCCGACCTTCGTTTCGCCGGATCGCGTTCTTTGATCAGCCTTTGGCAAATCCCGCAGCAGCTGAATCATGAAACTGATACAAAGTTCGGCTACGGCCTGATCGGCGTAGCCGGAAGCGTTGGATACGGTAATTTTTCGTTCTCGCGCGTCGGCCATGGGGATATGATCGACGCCGGTAAAAGCAACATTTATAAATTTAACGTTTTTAGCGGACGCGAGAACTTCGGCTGGAAGATGCATATTGGCCAGCATCATCGCGTCCGCGTCCGCGACCTCGCTCTTCAGTGTAGCGATATCACCGGTTTTTTCATACGCGATCAGTTCGCAACCTTTTTCCGCAAGTTGCTTTTTATTGGTTTCCAGCAATTCGGGAGAGCAACCCAGACTTTCCAGCAAGACGACGCGCATGCGAGCCTCCGTTATAGCGATTTGAGCCAGTAATTGTCCATTAATGACGAAGCGTGTTTGTAACAGAACTACGAGTATAACTTATCGACGCAAAGGCATACGATGGATTTAAATTTTATGTCTATCGCGCGACGGCATATTCCATATCGACGCGAAAACCAGCTAAAGTTATAATAAACTATATTATTTAAAAAATTTATTCACATACCCCATAATAAAAACGCAAATAATAAGCAAGGGCAAAATCCAGGTAAGGAAGGGGCGCAGGATCCCAGGGAATTTGGGACCGGCGCCCAGGTCGGCTTCGGCTATAAAATTATTCCAGCCCCAGCCGTTTTTATGGCAACAGAATAAAAGAAAGAGCAAACCTCCCGCGGGCAGTATGTTGTCGCTGATCAGGAAATCTTCGAAATCGAGAATACTGCTGTCGGATCCGAGCGGCTGGATGAAGCTCAAATAACTAAAACCCAGGGCGCAGGGGAGGGAGAGGATCCACATACAGACGAAGTGGACAACAACGGATTTTTTGCGGCTCCATTTCCAGACATCGACGCTATAAGAGATGATATTTTCAAAGACCGCTATGACAGTGGTGAGGGAAGCGAAAGCCAGGAAAATGAAAAAGAGGCAACCCCAGACACGGCCCCCATCGATATTATTAAAGATATTCGGCAAGGTAACAAAAATCAAACCGGGACCGGAATCCGGTTGCACTCCAAAGGCAAAGCAGGCTGGAAAGATGATCAAGCCGGCCATTATACCGACGAAGGTATCGAGACCAGCGATCCAGAGCGACTCGCCGGTAAGGGAGCGGTCGTCGGGTTGATAGCTTCCGAAAATGCACATGGAGCCAATGCCTACGGAGAGGGTGAAAAAGGCCTGGCTCATGGCCGCGTTGCAGATTTCGAAGAAATTATAGCTTGTGAATTTGTCCCAGTCCGGGAGGAGATAGAAAGATACGCCCGCGCCCGATCCTGGGAGAAGCAGGGCGCGAATGACGAGAATGACGAGGATGGCGAGCAAACCGACCATCAGGATTTTTACAACTCTTTCAACGCCATGGCGCACGCCCATTACGCAGACATAAAAGCCCGCGGCTACGGCGAGTGTCATGCCCAGCGCCTGCTTTCCCGGACTGGCAAGGTACGCGGAAAAAAACTGGCCTATGCCGGCCGGATCCAGGCCGGAGAGGGAGCCGGATACGGTAAACCAGCAATAACCCAACATCCAGCCGGTTACGGTGGTATAAAAGATCATCAGCATATAACTGCCGACCAGGGCGATCCAGCCAAATTTGCTCCATGCGGAACCGCGGGGCTCCAGTTTTTTAAGGGCCAGACCCATATTAAGGCGCGAAGCGCGGCCGACGGAAAATTCCATAATGAGAATGGGCAGGATGGCGGCGAGGAAAACGAAATAGACCAGGACGAAAATAGCCCCGCCGTAAACGCCTGTTATATATGGGAAACGCCAGACATTCCCCAGGCCGATGGCGCAACCGGCTGAGATGAGCAGGAAGCCGAGACGGCTGCCAAGCATTTCGCGCGCGGAGGCGCTTCCCGGCGCAAGATCTTCGGTCATGGCAAAGAGGATCCAGTTCTTTACAGGATTAAAAGGCTCATAACGGGCGCGCGAACATAAGCGGAGGGGCGTCGCCCCCTCTCGCGCTGTCAAAGCCGCATGGTGAAGTTAATGACAAAACAGACGGCGATGACAAACATAAAAGGATTAACTTCGCGGAAGCGGCCTGTAAAAAGTTTCAACGCCACAAAACTGATAAAACCGAAGCCGAAGCCTGTGGCTATATTGAAAGTCAGGGGCATGGAGATGATGGTCAGGAAAGCGGGCGCGGCTACGGAAAATTCCGAAAATTTTATATTGATCACTTCCTGCATCATGAGCGCGCCCACAAGGATCAGGATTGGCGACGTGGCGAAAGATGGAACCAGGGCAATAATAGGCGTAAAGAAGAGGGAAAGAAAGAACAAGCCGGCGATGGTCAGCGCGGTAAGGCCGGTGCGACCGCCCGCGGCGACTCCGGCCGCGCATTCCAGATAACTGGTGGCCGTGGTGGCTCCGACTACGGCGCTACCCATTGTAGCCAGGGAGTCGGTCATAAGGGCTTTATCGAGATTTTTAATCTGGCCGTCAGGTTTCATAAAACCCGCCTTTTGCGCGAGACCTATCAGCACGCCCATATTATCGAAAAGATCGACCATTGTCAGGGTAAAGATAATTGAAAATAGGCCATGGGCCAGGGCTCCAGGAAGATCCATTTTCATGAAAAGAGCGCGGGGCGGCGCGATATCGAAGGAAAAGGGCGAGCCCGAAGGCCAAGGAGTCATACCGGTTAACAAACCGGCAAGACTGATCACGGCTATGCCGATGATCATGGCGCCCCTGATTCGAAGGCACATAAGGGACGCTGTGAGGAAAAGACCGCAAATGGCCATCAGCGTATTCGGAGCGGTTAAATCGCCCAGAGCGACGAAAGTAGAGGGATTAGCGACGATCATGCCGCAATTTTTCATGCCTATGAAAGCGATAAAAGCGCCGATGCCGACGACGATGGAATATTTTAAATCCATGGGGATGGCGTCGATGATCATCCTTCGGATTTTGGTGACGGTTAAAAGAAGAAAGACGACGCCGGATATGAATACGGCGCCCAGGCCAGTTTCCCAGGAATAACCCGCGGGTCCGCAGATATAATAGGCGAAAAAGGCTGTGATCCCGAGGCCCGGGGCCACGGCAACCGGAAATTTAGCCCACAGACCCATAAGAAGGGTGGCGAGGATGGTGATCCAGATAGTCGCCGAAGTCGCCGCTTCGCGGGGCATTCCGGCGTCCGCGAGCATGGAGGGGACTACGAATATTAAATAGCACATGGCCATGAAACTGGTGAGTCCGGCGATCAATTCCGTTCTGACGGACGAATTATTGGCTTCGATCTGGAAATAGTCGTTCAGGAAATTCATTTGGCCTCCGCCAGGTTTTCGTCATAAAATTCGCAACCGCGACGTCCGGCTTCTTTCACGCTATACAGGGCTTCGTCGGCGCGCAGATACAGATTTTCGGCGAAACCTGTCTTTGAGATAGCTCCGCCCGCGCTTAAAGACACAGGAGGCAGTTTGCCTTCGGGATGAAGCAATTTTTCGTTTATATGGTATATTTTTTCCTTGATAATATCGATCATCGAATCGTCGCCGGCCTGGAAGACAACGGCGAACTCGTCGCCGCCAAGCCGGATGCAGTAATCCTCGGAGCGGAAGTTGCTATTTAACATATTTGCGACATTGCGCAAGGTTTCGTCGCCGATCATATGGCCATAGTTATCATTGATTTGTTTAAATTTATCCACATCGATTAGCAAGAGGCCTATATGATAGTCGTCGCCCTTTAAAATATCTTTCAGCGAATCGAAGGCGGAGCGGTTCAGAAGTCCGGTTAGCGGATCATGCTCAGCCTTGTGCTTGAGCATTTTGTCATGATATTCTTTTAGCGCGAAAATATCGTTGTATGTCAGAGCAAGTTGTTTAAATTCGTAGGCGCCGATAACCTTAAGCTTCTTGTCGTCTTTGATACACCGGAGATAGACTTTTAAAGGGCGGATAATATAGATAATGATCAGGGCGAAGGTAAGGAGGTTGATGACAAAGAGAGCGATAAGCAGGATTCGCTCGTAGCGAAGCGCCTCGCCGAGATTCCGCGTCTGGCTTGTCTGCTCATTTCGCAATTTTTCAATATTGGAGCGCACAAATTTCGAGAGAAGATCGTGGATCTCTCGTCTGGCGTCCTCGTAGGAGTGATCGAACACCATCGCCCTGGCCCGGGCGATTTTTTCCGGGGGGGACAAAAGCCTGTCCTTCCCCGAAAGGCGAGTATTTCTTACCGCGTCCGGAAAATCTTCGAGGCTCTCGCCGCAGGCCTCGGCTATCAGCCTGATCGCGTAGATCTCTTTGCGGGAGAGGGCGTTGGACAAGTTAACGGCGCGTTCAAGATCGCAATCGTGATCCGGGGAAGAAAAATGGAGATTGCTGTCCATGAGTCTTTCCAGGGCCGTTTCGCGATTCTTTATATCGTATAATTCCTCAAAATAATGATCGGCGCATTGTTTATTTAAGGTAATGGCGTAAGTTTGAGCCTGCTCCGCGAGATAATCCGTGCCATACTGAATCGCTCTGGAGGCGGCTTCCCAGTCCATATAATTGTTCATGGCTGTAAGAGCGGCGCGATAATCTCGCGAGATCAGGACTGTTGTGTAAAGGACGACAATGAAAATCAGGAAAGAAAGGCAGAACATCGCCAGATTGACGACGCTGATGCGCGGGCCCTTGATAGCGATCCGGTTGGACATAGCTATTATACGCGCGCGATAATCCGAAACTTTGCTAGGCGAAATGCTTTTTCGCGAATGTTAGAGCCGAATCCGGCGCGCGACCGGTTAAAATATTAATAAAATATTAAACTGGAAACGCGTCCGCGTCAAACTCGAGCGCGGATACGCAACGAAGATACAGGCGGAGCGTTCGAACGGACCTGATTACCGGAGAAAGCCGATTACGCCGGTAAAAATAACCTGGGCTGCGATAGCTGCCAGAAGCAGACCCGTCAGTTTGCCCAGGATGGCTATGCCAGTTTTGCCAAGGGCGCGGCCGGCCACGTCTCCTAGACGCAAAAGCAGATACATGAAAAAAGCCGCGATAAACAGGGCGATTACGCCGGCCAAGAGATCATGATGAGATTTAGCGCTGGCGCCCATGACCATGACCGCGCCGATGGAAGCGGGACCCATGCCAAGGGGGATGGCCAGGGGAACGACGCTTATATCGCCCTCGTGATGTATTTCCGGATCGTCGCCGTTGTCGCTCATAAGAGAGATCGCGGTCAGCATCAGCAATACTCCGGAGCCGATGCGAAAAGCGTCCAGGGTAAAACCAAATAACTCGAAAATACTGGATCCCCAGACATAAAGGACGCAACCAATAATAAAAATGGCCGAAGAAGTTTTGAGCGCTATGACGTTTTTTTCGCGGGAGGTCAATTTTTTGGTGTGTCCCAGAAACGCGCTTAACACCGCGGGAGGAGTCATCAAGGCGTACAGTTTTACGCTGTCGCCGAGCATCGCGCCGAAAAGATCCATCGATTGCCTCTAACCGCCGGATTGGAGAGTATTTAAGAAAGCTTTTATTCCGGTAAAAATTACTTGCGCCGCGATGGCCGAAAGCAAAAGCGCGGTCAATTTGGACATTACAGCGATACCCGTTTTGCCGATCAATCTTTCAACGGGATCGGCCAGACAGAGGAGGACGGCCATTCCCGCGGAGGCCATAAAAAGACATAGGGAATCTATCCAGAGATCGACGGCGCCGGTCGACGCGGCGCCCAGAACAATCACCGCGCCTATCGCCGACGGCCCCATGCCAAGGGGTATCGCCAAAGGAACGACGCTTATATCCGCGTCCGGTTTGACGGGCCTGGCGTCATCGTCCTCGTTCATCAGGCGGATGGCGCTCAAGAAAAGCAACAAACCCACTCCTATGCGGAAGGCGTCCAGAGTAAAACCAAAAACGCCGAATATTGTGGAGCCAAAAAGAAGCAGGGTTTCGCCCAGGAGGAAAATCGCGACCGAAGTTTTGCAGGAGATAATAAATTTCTCCCGCGCGGATCTTCCGCGCGTATAATGGATAAAAGCGGAAAGAACCGCCGGAGGAGTGAGCAAAGCGTAGATTTTTACCGCCAGGCCAAGAATAAGATAAAGATCAATCGCGCTCAGGGCCATATTAATCCGCGCCGTCGCTATCCCCCGACGGGGAAGTCCACATGATCCCGTCGCGACGCGATGGCTGACAAACTATTCCGTATTTTTTCGCCTTGCGGACAACGGAAGACTGGCTTACCCGCAGGATTTTCGCCGCTTTGTAAGTGCTTCCCGTTTCGGCCAGGGCTCTCGCGATCATCTCCTTTTCGAGACTTTCGATGGCTTCGGAAAGACCGCGCAAGGGAGAGACGGCCTGATTTTCCGTTTTTTCCCGCATATACGACGGCAGATCCGCCGGGACGATGACGTCGTTTTCGCAAAGCGTGAAAAGCGATTGAATAACGCTTTGCAACTCCCGGGTATTTCCGGGCCAGGCGTATTTGAGGAACATCCTTTCCGCCCGCCGGTCAAGTTTTTTTGATTTCCCAGATTTCTTCCCAAGTTTATTGAGAAAATGCGACGCGAGGAGCAAGATATCTTCGATCCGGTCCCGCAATGGGGGAATTTCTATGCAAATTACCCGCAATCTGTAAAAGAGATCTTCCCTGAACCGCCCCTGGACGACCATCTCCCGCAAAGATCGATTTGTGGCGGCGATTATCCGGGCATTAACCGGGATGGGACGCGTTCCTCCAACCCGGTAGATGGAGTTTCCATCCAGCACGTGAAGCAATTTGGCCTGCAAAGGCAGAGATAATTCGCCTATCTCGTCGAGCAACAGGGTTCCGCCGGAGGCCAGCTCCAACAGGCCCGGCTTGCCGTTTCGCGACGCGCCCGTAAAAGCTCCTTTTTCGTATCCGAATAATTCCGACTCCATGAGCGTGTCGGGTATGGCTCCGCAGTTTAAGGAAACAAAGGGTTTCTGGGCCCTCGGTCCCAGCTCGTGAATGGTCTTGGCCGCGAGGGATTTTCCCGTGCCTGTTTCGCCCAGGATCAGGGTCACGGCCTCGCTGCGGGCGGCTTTGCCAATATCTTGAACGACTTTCCGCAGGGCCGCGCTCCGGCCTATGAAGGAGTTATGGGCCGCGTCCTCCAGATCGCGGGCGCGCAATTTATAGGCGAGAGCCTCGACTTCCAGATCCGAAAGCCTGTTTTGAAGCGTTTCCAGCTCGGTAATATCGCGTATAGCCGCTATGACCCGCCATACGTCTCCTTTCGAGTTAAAGATAGGAGTGCTGGTGTTCAGACAACGCTTGCCATTGGAATAATCGTGATAAAGTGTTACGTTATGTTTGGGGAGAATAGCCAGTAAGGTGACGCAGGT
>CAMWPE010000061.1 GCA_947176055.1 uncultured Desulfovibrio sp. | reverse complement strand
CCCGCGTTGATCGCCGCCGCTCCCGTAGGGGCGACTACGGCCAGATTTTTTGGCCCGGTAAGGCGCAATAGTTTTAAGAGCGTGGATTTTCCCGTCCCGGCCCGCCCGGTGATAAAAAGATTTTCTTTTGTATGCTTTATCTTTTCCAGGATATAGCGAAATTCGTCGGTGACTATGATGTCATCGACCGCGTCGCGGGCCTTTGCCAGCGGCGACCCCATAGTGATCCCAAGGTCGCTCTCCGTATGGGAATCGCGGGATCGCGCCGGAAAAGAATTTTTGGCCAAATCGATTCCCGGAGAGGGCTCCGGCGAGCCGGCGCGCGGCGAAGACGCTTCTTTTTTGTCGACGCCCAGCGCGGCTTTTATAAAATTTTTTATAATTCCCATGAGAGCGACGCTCCGTCATTCCCGCGTCGGGCGGATTGAAAGACTGAATTTAACGCTTTTTGCCGGTATCATGGTCAGCATACAGCATATAATATAACATATCAACGAAGCCGACCCGTAGAGAATAACGAGCTTTTCGCGGGGCGACGCCGGCCATCCCAAAGTGAAAGATTCGCCCTGATACCCGTATGGCGCCTCCGCGGGGCGCGGCTTGTATTTTATCCGCAATCGATTAATCTGGAGCTTATATGTTAGAAATTAGAGGCGAAAAGTGGCCGTATTCCTGCAAAATTTTCTAATCGACGCCATTTATCTGCTCGCCGCCTTTCTGTGGTGGAAATCCGCCACGGCGGCGCCCCAGTCCGAGCAATCCACCAGCGAGAGTTTGCGCCGGGCTTACAAGGAGCTGGACACGGCCATCGAGCTTATCTATACCTGCTTCGATCCCAAACTGCTCAATTCCGATTCGCCATTCAATCCCCATGCCACCGGCACGGCGTTGTATAACGCGTCCGCGGCGCTGTGCACGGCCGTGGCCGTCTTTCTCCAGTTTATTCGCGATTTTTTGAGTCCAATGTGCGACGACGACGGCCTGATCGCGGCCATAATGCTGGCCTTTTTGCTGGTAATCTTTCTTTTTCCTTTTTTTAAATATTTTTTCAGCAAATGGGCGACCGATATCGAAGACAAATGGGAGAAACGCGACAAAAAGTAACATGGCGCGCGGAATACGCGATTTTTCGCCGCGCCGGCGGGAGAATATGATGAAATTCAAGAAACTTGGCCTGGCGCTGGCCATCGCCGGCAGCGCCTATTTATCGATGCCCCATCTCGCCGTAGCCGAAGGTCTGGACTACGACGCGGATACGCGAAGCGCGGCGCCTATTCCGACGGGGGAAAAAAACCTGACTACAGTCTCGGCGGAAGAATACTTTAAAGTCGGCGACGACCCCCAGGTCCTCGAGGGGGTAACATTCGACCGGGACGGGAATCTCTATTTTTGCGAAGTGAACGCCGGCAAGATCCTTAAACTGGACAAGAACAAGAATCTGACGACAGTCGCGGAAATGGGCGAATTCCATCCCTCCGGCCTGGCCTTTCACCCCGACGGCAGGCTGTTCGTAACCGGCAATACCGACGGTATAACTAAGGGCGCGATTTTCGCCATGCGGCCGGACGGAAGCGAAAGAACGCTCATCCTGCCCCAGGACGCGGGCTACATACCCAACGATCTCGTCTTCAATAAAAAGGGGGGCCTGTATTTTACAGATTTCAAGGGCAACATGACCGATCCGGCCGGCGGCGTGTATTACCTTGCCCCGGGCTCCTCGAAACCGGAGTCAGTAGCGCTCAATATCGCCAACGCCAACGGCGTCGCCTTGTCCCCCGACGAAAAGATCCTCTGGGTGGCCGATTACGGTCGCGGCGTCATTTTCAGGATAGTCCTGCTGGACGACGCGGTTATAAACCGGATTCATTCCACGCCTGTTTATTATTTTACCGGCAGGGGGCCGGACGGTTTGCGGACGGACGCGGACGGCAATCTTTACGCCGCCGTAATGAGCCAGGGAAAAGTTCTGGTTCTCAATCCCATCGGCATCCCCATTGGCCAGATCCTGCTCCCCGGTCGCGACGACGGCCGCAATCTCTACGGCGCCAGTCTGGCCATCGATCCCGAATCGCGGGATCTCGCCATTGGCGTAATGGATGACAAAGGCGGCGGCTCCGGGCTTTTTAAAACCCAAGCCTACGCTTCCGGCTTGAGCGCGGCGCCGCGCTCCGTCAAGCCCCGCCCAGCCCAGGAGCCGGAATGGGCTAAACCGGCGCCGGTTCAGGACGGGACGCGACCGGAGATTCAGGATAACGCGCCGACTGACGGAACGGATTAAACCATAAAAAAGAGCCTGATAACGGGCTTTCCGGGGAATATGCGCGAAGAATGCATTTGTTATAATATATTTGATATAAGGAGAAAGTTATATGTCAAAAATGTTTGACGACAGCGATGGAACTTCGTTCATGTTCCGGAAATATCCCATGATCGGCGAGGGCGTGGAATACCCGGAGACGAGCGGAGTCTATATAATGGCGAAGGAAACCGCGCCGGTGTATATCGGCCAGTCGGAAAACCTCAAAAAATGGCTCGTTCCGGGTCATAAAAAACTGGAATGCGCCAAAAAACAGGGAGCCGACGCCATCTATATTCTGGAAGCGCCCAAAGAAGAGCTGGAAAAACGCGTCCGGGATCTGATCTATAACTACGAACCCTTTTGCAACGGCGAATAGGATTGAGCTTTAAACGAAACAAAAAAGCGCGGTTCGAGACCGCGCTTTAATTTTCAGGCAATTCCGGATATCGCGAGCTTTATCAGGCATTGAGAAGCGAGGCCAGGATATGCGGATAACTATTGGGCTGGCCGAGCATGGCGACCGCGGACTGGGTCAGGATCTGGTTGCGGACGAACCGGGTCATTTCCAGCGCGACGTCGGCGTCCGAAATTCGCGATTCGGAGGCGCGCAAGTTTTCCGCCTGAATCGATAAATTTGTCGCGGTGTTTTCCAGCCTGTTTTGCATGGCTCCCAGATGAGCCCTTACCTGATCCTTGGAGACAATGGCCGAATCCAGCCGAACAAGCGCCTGTTGCGCCAGCACCTGGGTGTGGATTGCCATGATTCCGCCGTCTTCCGACGTCTCCACGCCCGCCAGCGCCAAAAAACCGTCGTCGTATTCGGCATAAATTTGCAGTTTGTAGTGATTGCAGTTCGCGCTGCCCGGCCCCGCGTGACCGCCGATCATGAAGACCAGATCCGCAGTAACCTCGCTGATGCGAATCACTTCGTCGGTTACCGGTTTGCCCCGGTATTGGGCTACGGACGATCCGTCCTCATTCTGCGACGCGATTATCTCCACGACCGCGCCATTGGCATTCACGCTCGCCCCGGCGTCCTTGATTACCCGCGCGCCGCTATAGGCCGCGTCCTTATCAAAAAGATCGCTGCCTATGCCCAGGTTTATAATATCGTCGCTGGTCAGATTATTCCACCATGCCCCCCTGGCCAGACTTGAGCCTGGATCTGGCCATGCTTCATTAATTATCGGGGGCCCGGTCAGTTGTTCGCCGTCTCGCGTAAAAAGACTGACGTGCGGTTTATGGGCGAAGGTCGCGGCGGTCGCGCTCGACACAATGGAAACATTTTTTAGACCGGCCGGCAGCTGATAATAATCTATCCTTTCATACCCTGGACGGCCGCCGGCGAATTGTCAAATTCCCCGGCCAGCCTGTGGGGAATATTAAATACAACCGTCCTGTTCTCTTTGTCTATGACCGCGTCCGCCCACCAGCTCGTGGGCGCGACAGTTTCGACGGGCAGTTTTTCGCGCAGACCCAGGCCCTTTGTAGTGCAATCGCCTATTTCCAGATAATAATAGACCTCCGCGGAATCATTCGCGGTTCCGAAATGGACTTTCAGCTTGCCCTTCGCTTCCAGGTCCGAGCCGTCATGCTCGCCGCGCCTGGATCCGTCCAGCAGTTTTATCCCGTTAAAGTCCGTAGCGTTGGCTATGCGGTCAATTTCGGAGGTCATGGCCTGAAATTCGGAATGGATCATCAGCCTCCGCGTGGAGTCGTAAGCGCCTGTGGCAGCCCGCTCGGCCAGCTCTTTCATCCTGATCAGCTTTTCGTCGATAAATGCCGAGCGCGCCGTCGGCGACCTGCAAAAGCGAGATGGCGTCGTTGGCGTTGCGGATGCCTTGCGCGGTAGCCGCGATATCCGCGCGCATTAATTCCCGTATAGCCAGCCCGGCCGCGTCGTCGTCCGCCGAATTAATTCTTAAACCGGAGGAAAGACGCGCTACGGATTCGGAGAGACGCGAGAAATGCCCATTAAAGGTATTGGCACATTTCGCGCCGCGAGATTATTGTTGACACTGTTCATTATCGCTCCAGTCCGGCCGTAGGCATAAGCCGAAAACACTACGCTATATATTTTATATTATATTTTTTATCGACGCGTTTTTGCGATTGATCGCGAAAAGATCGGGGGGAATTTCCCGGAAACGTCGCGGCGAAAACGCCGGTTTTTTGAGTATTCATTATGATATGCAATAATCGGGCCCAAAAACGGAGCGCGGAAACGCCAACAAAGTCTCGCGGACTCCGTTTCCGTCGCGCCTTATCGCGCGGTAAACGAAAATTTGACTTAATAGCGGGGTAATTTTAAATAAAAAAAATCTGGAATCAGCGCCGGCGCCGCGAATCTAACAAGAGAAACAAACTAATGAAGGCGATTAAATCTTAAGAAAACATATATCGTTGGCCCCATTAATCCGGGTTAACGAGCGCTGAAGCGCTTCGGCGGTCTCGCGGAAGATAGTCTAAAAGGCCTCGGCCGCCTTCCGCCGGAGCCAATATACGGATTATGGGAAATTGGTTTCGGACGTTAAGAATCATGCGCGGAACGCGCGTATTTAGCGAATCGGCGACTTGACACGCCAACGAACGCGGCGAAGAGGGATTCAGGCTATGGGGCTTTCGGGAAGACGCGAAAAAATCGCCGGCGATTTGGAATACCCGTTATTAAGCTATGGGGAAACGCGCGGATCCGGAAAATTTAATAATACTTTTAACGCGTATTTTGAAAGATTCTCTTCCTGGAAGCCTGGTCGCCCAGCCCGCTCCGCCCCCATGTTTAATGTTGTCGATTTTTTCTGCGGTTGCGGGGGAGCTTCTTTGGGATTCGCCATAATACCCGAGCTGTTCAACATCGCGTGCGGAATTGACATAAATCCGGTTTCCCTTGAATCCTACGCGAAAAATTTCGGATGCCCCGCGCTGCATAAGGATGTCAGGGAGCTGGTTCGAAACGAGACTTTCTCCGTTTCCACCATCGACGAGTATATAGACGGCCTGCCGCTCATAACGATCGGTTGCGCGCCTTGCCAAGGGTTTTCGGCGCACAGAAAAAAGGACTGGAGCAAGGAGGAGGACGACCGCAATTCCCTGATGGAGAACTTCGCCGCGCTGGCGACGAGATTAAATCCGGAATATATTATCATGGAAAATGTGCCGGAAATACTGCGTGGAAAATACGAGATCCGTTACGCTCGCGCCAGGTCAATATTTCAACAGAACGGCTATTTTGTAACGGAGCGCGTGTACAACGCCGCCGGATTTTATGTCCCCCAGGCGCGGCGAAGAGCTATTGTCGTCGCGTCCAGAAAACCTTTCCAACTTCCCCAGCCTGTCTTGAGGCCCGAAGAATACCGCACCGCGCGCGACGCCATTGGTAATCTCCCCCGCGCCAATGGCCAATCCGGCGATCCATACCATATCTGTTCGAGGCACAGGCAATCCACTATTGACGTCCTGGCGCGCGTTCCCGCGGACGGCGGGAGCCGTCCCCATGGCGTCGGTCCTCCCTGCCTCGACAGGGTCAAAGGCTTTTCGGACGTTTACGGCCGCGTCGCCTGGGACAAACCGTCCGTCACCATAACAAAGACGGCGAGAAACCCCGCGACTGGCCGATTCGCGCATCCGGAGGAAAATCGCGGCCTGACAGTAAGGGAAGCGGCCAGATTTCAGGGTTTTCCGGATAGTTATATTTTTTGCGGCGGTTTTGGCAAAAAGTTCGAGCAAATTGGCGAAGCGGTTCCGCCTCCGCTCGCTCTCGCCATAGCCGCGGAGATTTCTCTTGTCGAAAGAGCGCGAGTATAAATGCATCGATTGTTTTTGCGGAGCGGGCGGCCTTGCCCTGGGACTACGCCGCGCGGGATTTTCCATCGTTTATAGCTTTGACAACGATCCCAAAGCCATAGAGACCATAGTTTCAAATCCCGCCTATATTCCGGCCCATCTGTCCGAAGTCGCGGACGCCGTTAGCCTCGATGTCCCGCGAATGCTCGAAATGCTAGGTCTCCGGCCTGGAGAGACGGATCTTCTCGCCGGCGGCCCCCCGTGCCAGGGTTTTTCCATCCAGCGCAGAGGCGACGATTCCGATTTAAGAAATAACCTCGTCCCGCGCTATTTTGAGATCATTCGCTTGATCATGCCAAAGATGTTCGTCATGGAGAATGTGCCGGGCATAATGGGACGACGCGGGCGGGAGATCTTAAGAGGCTGTCTCGAGAGAGCGGCCGGCTTTGGGTATTTCGTTAGCGAGCGAACGCTGGACGCGCAGGAGTTTGGAACGCCGCAGAGAAGGAAGCGAATATTCGTTGTCGGCGAGAGAAAGGATCACGCGGGACCGCTTTTTAAGTTTCCATCGGGAAGTTCCGCGCGAGTTACCGTCAGGGAGGCCATCGGTTTTCTCCCCCCTCCGCCGGAAGACGGAACCGATCATCCCGGATACAGACATCATCGCAGGGATCGATTGTCCGAAGACAATCTTAAGCGCATCCGGAGCCTTAAGGAAGGGCAGGGACGCGATTTTTTGCCGGACGATTTATTGCTCCCTTGTCATCGCGTAAGCTCAGCGAAGATGGGACACAGGAACGTGTTCGGCAGAATGCGCTGGGATAGCCCGGCCCCGACGATCACGGCTCGGTTCGATTCTTTTTCGCGAGGAATGTTCGGGCATCCGGAGCAGGATCGGAGCGTCTCGCTCCGCGAAGGCGCGTTGCTTCAATCATTTCCCCTGGATTATAATTTCGCGGGATCCAAGGTTGAAATCGCGCGGCAAATTGGCAACGCCGTCCCGCCCAGACTGGCGGAAGCTCTGGGAACCAGCCTTATGGAGGCCCTGAAGAAATGGACGAGTTAATTTCCGCTATTGAAGAATATAAAAGCGAGCTGACCGCTATATGGGAAAACAGGGCGCATACGACGGAGGAATTGTCGTACCGACCCGCGCTCGATAGATTTCTGCGGAAGCTTTGCGCGTCTTACGACGAAAATATCAATATTATTTACGAGCCAAAAAAGCAGATTCGAAGCAGACCCGACTGGAAATGCTTTGACGACAGGACAGAAGGAGTCTACGGCTATATCGAGGCCAAAGGCTTTTCGCCCGACGCTCCTCTAAAAGCTGATAAACACGACGAGCAGATTCAAAAATATCTTGGTCTGGGCAATCCGGTAATTCTGACGGACGGGATAGAGTTCTTTCTCTATTCGCCGACCGGCGATATGATCCGTAAAGCGCTTTTCAGGAAACCTCTCAAATTGAAAGAAGAGCGCGCGAATCTGGATATACTGGAACTTTTCGATGAATTTTTCAGGGAGCCGCGGAGCAGGCAAATTTCCGAAAAATTACTTATCGAGCGTCTCGCGGAGCTTGCCAGGCAACTCAAAAAATTCGTCATCGCGCTGCTGCGAATGAAGGCTGACGAAGCCGAGAACGAGGACGAGAGAAAATCAATCGAAGGTTTGGGACGCTTATGGAAAATAGCGGAAGATTATCATGACAAAAACCTGAAAAAGGTCGACAATTTCGCGTCCTTTATCGCGCAAATATTATCCTTTGGGCTCCTCTACGCGCACAGGAGCGTAGGAAGAACGAAGGCGGAAATGAGCCCCGGGGAGAGAGCCGAAGCCTTGCGAATCTTCTGGAAAACGCCCGAATACGCGATCTGGGCGGCCAAGGCGCCGCCGTTCAAGGAACTGTTTTTGGCGCTCGACAGGGAGCTGGAATCAAAATTCGGCGACATTGGCATGTGGTACGATACGGCGCGCGGGATCGCGGCGCATATTCGTCTGTCCGAAGTTCAGATTGAAAATCCCGATTTTCACGCTCAATACGAAGAGTTTCTCAAAAAATACGATCCGGAGACGCGGGAGGATTTCGGAGTCTGGAGGACTCCGCCCGAGATCGCCGACTTCATGTGTCGACTCGCGTCGACCGAAGCTCTCGCCATGCGGCGCGATATTTTCGACGGGTGCAGGGTAATCGATCCATGTTGCGGCACGGGAACATTTATCGAATCCGTCCTGAAAACGTTGCCGCTCCCCCAGAACTCCCGCGTTACCGGCTTTGAAATCCTCCCCGCGCCCTACGCGATCTCCGTTTATCGTCTGCTTGGTTCGCCGGCCGCGGAGGGTATAAATATACGGTTGGTTTTGACCAACGCCCTGGGCGACAATACTTTTGTCGAGCCGACCCGTTTCGGGACGAAAAACGCCCTGGAGAAGTTCTTTTCGCAAGAACTTCTGGAATCGTACGAGCGTTCCAGACCTCCTTTGACCCTGATAATTGGCAATCCTCCCTGTTCAGATTCATTAAATAAAAAATCAAAAGATGAGCCAGGACATGTTGACTCCAACACTGGGGAAATATTGACGGGACTGCTCGACGACTTCAGGCCGGAGGTCAGAAAAGGCAGAAACAATACTCAAAAACAGTTGAGCAACGAATGGGTCAAATTTCTGCGCTGGGCTCTCGCCAAGGCGGAACGAAGCGCGCCCGCGATTTTCGCCCTTGTCGTCCCATCCAGTTTCCTGCGGAGCGTGTCTTTCATCCGCGCTCGGAAATATATTTATGGGACTTGTTCGAAGATATACGTTGTAGAATTTGACAGCGACAATCGCAACCCGTCCGGAACCGCGAACATATTTCCGATCCAGGCTGGCAGGGCTATACTGCTGGCGACTTTTTCGGAAGCGGTTCCTAAAGAGCCCTTTATAAACTACATTGATGCGACCTCCCTTTCGCGAGAAAAGAAGCTGGAATTTTTCAAGAGCGACGTCTCCGCTCTAATGTGGATCAAAGCGCCGTATGACGCCAAAAATTGCCATTTTTGTCCCTGGCGCGAACGCGATCCATTGTACGCGCGATTTGTCCCGATAGCGAGCGACGAAGCAAAAATCGGGCTTTTCAAGCGGCATTGCTCCGGCGTAAAGCTTGGAGCGACAAGCTTGCTAACGCACGCTTCGCAGGGAAGACTCGCCGCGCGATGCAAGGATGTGGGAGACCCTTCAAAATCGTACGAAGAAATTAAAGAGAAATGGTATACGGGCGTTCAAAAGCCTCCCAAAGAGTCCGTCTTTACATCCGAAGTCCGTTCCGCTCTGGGCAGCTTAGGGGCGCGTCGCCAATTCGAACGCCTCAAATACCGTCCTTTTCTGGATATGTGGTGCGCGCTGGACAAGGATATTCTGGGGAGCCTTCCCAGTTCCGGGACAAGACCCAGGCCGGAATTGCGGGCCGCTTTTAAGGATAAAGCGGTATTCGGCTTCGCGGTCGCGCCGGCGCCGGAAGACATTACGCGGGAGGCGACGAGGTTTTGCGCGTTTTGCAAAAATTTGCCAGACAACGACCTGGTCGCGCGACAGAACGCCCATATCTTCTGCAACAGATTTCCCGAATACAAAAAAGGCGGCGAAAAAAAATGGAATCCCAGGCCGCTGCCCAACATTAGCGACGAAGCCCTCAATGTCTGTCGAAGCGCCTACGGACTTTCCGGCGACGAGGCTTGCGACGCCATGGTTTTTTACGCGTACGGAATTTTGAGCTCGGGCCTGTTTCTGGAGCGTTTTAAAAACGAGCTTTACCGGGCCGACGGCGAGTTCCCCTCCATTCCGCTTACGGCGCGCAAACAGCTATTCGATGAAATCGTCGCCAAAGGCAAAGAATTGGCTAGTCTTGAAAACGAGGATTATATCTGCGACGACGAGGAAAAGCGATCCGCCGGGTATGTACAGATTAATATTCCCTCCGGCGCCCGGATGAAAAAAGTAAACAAGGATGGGCGAACAACGCTTAAATTCATTTATCGCGACAACTCCGAAAGAGAGCTGGATTTATCCGCTTACGACGACCTGTCTATCGGAGGCTATTCGGTTCTGGACCAATGGACAAAAATGTATTCTTACAATTATTATCGAAAAGTATGGGAGGAGGAGGAAATTAGCAAATTTGAATCCCTGCTGAACCGGATAAAAAAATATAAGGCCGTTTCCAGCGCGTTGGATAGGACAGTCGAAGAAATTTTGAGCGCCGAGCTGGTCGAAATTTAAGGCTAGACCGCTCCCGATAATCCGCCCGGAAATTATCGCCGCGACTTAAAGCTTTCTCTATCGAAAACCGCCGCGCTATTGCGTTTCGCGGCTCGCCGGACCTGCGGAATTATCCAAAGGCGAATCGCCCCGCCGTTAAGAAATACGGCAAGATGTTCGCTCCATCCCAAGCGTCTTTCTCATTCTTCCGCCTTTCTACTTTTCTCCTTATACAGTTTCAGCAAATGTTCGACTATCTCCCGCTCCCCCGCGCTCGCGGGCAAACCGTATAAACGCAAAACGGCTTTATCGAGTTTCTCATGCGCCTTCAGGAGATCCGGCGGCATGGTCAGGGGATCGTACAAATCCGCCAAACCGCTTTCCTGATATTTTTCGCGGACAGCCAGTATTTCGCGGGAAAGTTCCTCTATTTTCGCTTTTTCCTTGTCGTCGACCTCCGGCCAGGGGAAATTGTTATAAACTATATCTTGAGAGTAACGATAATCGCTTTTTAGTCTGCCTCCTGTTTGCCGCATCCATGCATTATGTAGTATTGATGTCAAGATCCCGAAATGGTACAAATTTGCGTCTTCAACTACTTTAACTAAATTACTTGGCATTATATCCGGCGATATAAATCCGATTGGAATGTATTTTCGTTTCTCGGAGCTAACTTCAGGAATTACTAGATATGATGATCTAGGTAAGTTCTCCCTATTAAAACGCGTAGGTTTACTCGCTAGCCTCCTTGTAGTCCCGCTTTTGCTACCTAATCTGTATTTGGTTACCTTTTCCACAATCTTTAAACATTCCGGCATTCCTTTCAATTCAGCGGGAGCGGTTTCTCCCAGCCACAAACAATATCTATAAACTCTGTTTATAAATTCGTACGATCCGATCCATTTTCTAAAGTATTTTTTTGCGTCTGGCTCTTTTTTCAAGAATTCATTTTTTGCGTTTTCGTCAAATAGGTAATATCCGCCGTCTATGGGTTGATTACCCATGCCTATTTTCGGCGCGTCCCATAGCGGGACCTTGCGGCTTTCGATATAGATATTTTCCGCGTCGACGAGATAGCCGTTGATAT
>CAMWPE010000060.1 GCA_947176055.1 uncultured Desulfovibrio sp. | reverse complement strand
CCGCGCCGGCGTTTCCGGCGACGCGAAAGGTCTTTCTGACGGGGCGAGCAAGGATGCGAACGCTTTATGACAACGCGGTCTTTTGATTTTCCGCCGGTAGAAGAGGCGGAAAGCGGCCAGAAATTGTTGCAATTTCTGGAAAGACGGTTGGGCCTGCCGTCAAATCTTATCCATCGCTGGATCAGAACCGGTCAGATTCGCCATAACGGCAAGCGTTGCAAACCATTCGAAAGAGTCGCGACCGGCGACATTGTGCGCCTGCCGCCTTTCGCGGGCCAGCTCGCGGAGCAGTCGCGGGCGGAGGAGCCAGCGCCGTCGGAGCTCGCGCGGAACGCCCCTTTGCCTCCGCTTATAGGCGAGAAGGACGGCTTGCTAATTTTTCATAAGCCAGCCGGACTCGCCGTTCAACCCGGGACGGGAATAACCGACGCCTTGAGCTCGCGTTTGGCCGCCCATTTCGCGGCTCTCCCCTTCAAGCCCGTTCCCTGTCACAGGCTGGATAAGGACACCAGCGGCGCGATCATTGTCGCGAAAACCTTCGAGGCATTGCGACGCGTCCAGGAGCAACTGTCGTCAGGCCAAATACGCAAGGAATATCTGGCCTGGACGGAAGGAGCGTGGCCGTATGACGGGGCCGTTCTTCTCAAACATTATCTGCGCAAGGAGGCGCGGGAGGATGGCTCCAAAATCCGGGTTTCGAACACGCCCTTGCCTTACGCGAAAGAATCGCGTTGCGTAGCGCGGCCTTTGCGCAAGGAAGGAGACAGGACCCTGTTGCAGATATGGTTGCTTACCGGCAGGACGCACCAGATCAGGGCGCAGCTCGCGGCTTGCGGCCATCCCGTGGTTGGCGACGGCAAATACGGAAAACCCGGAATCCTGCGTCTGCACGCCATGCGGATTATCTTCCCGGACGGCGACGAATTCGCGCGCGCTCCCGACTGGGAGGGCGCCTGGAGCGCGGAGGAGATTCCCCCGCCGATCCCCGCTTTGGCCGCGGGGGAAAATTGTTGATCAGCCTTTAAATTCGCAAAGGATTATCCATGTCCGCAGATATAAAAGAATCGAAAGGAAAACTCCCTACAGTCGTGCTCGCCGGCCGCCCCAACGTTGGCAAATCCACGCTCTTTAACAGGCTAATAAAAAGCAACAGGGCCATCACCCACGACCGTCCCGGCGTCACCCGCGATCGTATGGAAGGCGTCGCCAGGCGTCCGGGTTACAGGCCGTTTATAATAGTCGATACCGGCGGCGTGACGCTGGACGCCAACGACGCTCTGGCCGAGGGTCCGGACGACAACCGGGGTTTCGAATCCGATATCCTCCGGCAAATGGACGCGGCCCTAGATTCGGCCCAGGCCGTCGCTTTCGTAGTGGACGGACGCGCGGGCTTGTTGCCTCTCGACGAAAGTCTGGCCGAACATATCCGACGCAGGAACCTGCCCGCGCTCTGCGTTGTCAACAAGATTGACGGACCGGAAAAGGAAGATCTGCAACTCGCCGAATTTCACGCCCTTGGCTTTCCGCTTTTGGCCGTTTCGGCAGAGCATGGCTATAATGTAAAAGCTCTTTTCGAGGATCTAGAGGCCATGTTGCCGACCGGGGACAGCGACGGCGAAAACTGGACCGAAGAATTGCCGGAAAAGCCTGTTCTCCGCCTCGCCATGCTGGGAAAACCCAACGCAGGCAAGTCCTCCCTGATAAACGCCATCGCCGGGGAGGAACGAATGATCGTTTCGGACGTCGCCGGAACTACGCGGGACAGCGTCGATGTGCGCTTCGATATAGACGGAAAAATTTACGAATTTGTCGATACCGCCGGCATACGGCGCAAAAGCCGGATTACCGACGAGGTGGAAAAGTTCTCCGTCAATTCGGCCCTTAAAACAACCTCCAAGGCCGACGTTACCCTGCTGGTAATCGACGGAACGGAGGAGCCAAGCCAGCAGGACAAAAGATTGACCACGTTGCTTTCCGCCCGTAAGACTCCTTTCATGATCCTGGTTAACAAATCCGATCTCCTGCCCCGCGACAAGCTGGCGCGGCTCAAAAAGGAGTTCGCGGACAGTTTCGGAGGTCTTTTGTACGCTCCCATTTTGATGGTGTCGGCGAAGACGGGGGCCAATCTGAATAAAATCCTCCCCCTCGCGGAAAAGATTCATGAGGAGTGCGCCATCCGGGTGGGCACAGGCCAGTTAAACAGGGCCATGCGCGAGGCGCTGGAGCGGCATCAGCCGCCGATTGTGAACCGGAGCCGCGCCAAATTCTTCTATCTTACCCAGGCCGAATCGGAGCCGCCGACTTTCGTATTTTTTGTGAGCGACGCCGACCGGGTGCCCGAAACATACGCCCGTTATCTGGAAAAAGCCCTCAGAGGTATGTTCGGTCTCAATTACGCGCCAATGCGTCTCAATTTCCGCTCAAGCCACAAGAAGACAAAAAAATAGGACGTCGACCGCGGATTGGCCGCCCAACGGTTTGATCTCGCCGAAAAACGCCCAGTGTTTCGTCATAAACCCATTGACACAATGGCAAATATAGGGCAAGTAAAAAATCTTGAACTTTATAATGGCCAGTCGCGTTAGTTCCTCCGCGTTCGCAAGTCCGGAAGAAAGTCTCCCCCTTCTTCCTCGTTTTCGGGGCGCGCTGATCGCGCTGGCTAAAACCAGGAGTCCGGTAATGAAAAAATATCTCGCTGGCGCCGCTCTGTCCGTCGCCTTGGGATTTTGCGTCTCCGCGCTCGCCGCGGATGGAACAATCAAGATCGGCGTCCAGGGCGCTCATTCAGGCGAGCTGGCCTCTTACGGCGTCCCCAGCCTTAACGCCGTGAAAATCGTCGCGGACGAAGTCAACGCCAATGGCGGAATAAATGGGCAAATGATCGAAGTGATCGCCCAGGACGACGAATGCAAGCCTGAAAAAGCCACCAGCGCGGCTACCAAACTGATTTCGGATGGAGCGAAAGTCATAGTCGGACCGATCTGTTCGGGTCCTACCACCGCGTCCCTGCCTCTTTTCCAGAATTCGGGCATTATCGCGATTTCGCCCACCGCCACTACTCCCGCGCTCACGGAAGAAGGCAAATACCCGCTTTTTATGCGCACAGTGGCAAAAGATAACGCGCAGGCCAGGCTGACAAGCGATTTCATGCTGAACAAGCTAAAAGTAAAAAAAGTCGCTTACCTGCACGACAACGGCGATTATGGCAAAGGTTTCGCGGACTATAACCGCGAACTGCTGGAGAAGGGGGGCGCCGAAACCGTGCTCTTTGAGGCCGTGACTCCGGACGCGGTCGATTTTTCCGCCGTCGTCCGCAAACTGCGCAGGGCCAAACCCGATATTATCGTTTTTGGCGGTTATCAGCCCGTAGCCTCCAAGCTGGTTCAGCAAATGCGCCGGGATCGGCTGACTACGCCTTTCATCGGCCCTGACGGCGTAAAAGACGAAACTTTCCTGAAAATGACCGGCAAGGACAGCGAAGGAGTTTACGCGTCTTATCCCAAGGACACCAGCTCCCTGGAAAGTTTCAAGCGCGCCACTGAGCAACATAGAAAAATCTACAACACCGAGCCGGGATTCGGTTATTACAACGCCTACGCGGCGACGCTCGCCTTGCTCGACGCCATCGCCAAAGCTGGAACCGCGGAAGATACCGATGCTATTAACGCCATCCTGCGCGAAAACTATGTGGACACTCCTATCGGCAGGATCAAATTTAACGACAAAGGCGACGCCGCCGGCATGGCCCTGTCCATCTATCAGGCCAAAGACGGCGAATTTGTGGAGCTGGAAGACAACATAGTTCTGGATTAAACGCGCTGGATCGCGCGTCGCGATTTGTTAGGTCTACCCGCGCTTCGCGGCGCTTTGAACGCTCATGGATATACAGTTTTTCATAGAACTTTTTTTCGGCGGCCTGACCAGGGGAAGCATTTACGCGCTTATCGCCATCGGCTATACCCTGGTTTACGGCATCATCGAGCTAATCAACTTCGCGCACGGAGAAATCTATATGCTGGGGGCGTTCACCGCCCTGCTGGTGGCCGGCGCGCTGGGCGTTTACGGTTTTCCGACGGAGAGCATTCTCCTGATATCCGCGCTTGTGGCCGTGATCTGGTGCTCCGCTTACGGCTTCACAGTGGAAAAGATAGCTTATAAGCCTTTGCGCGGCGCGCCCAGGCTGTCTCCCCTTATTTCCGCCATAGGTATGTCGATTTTTCTCCAAAATTACGTGCTTCTGGCGCAGACTTCCGACTTTGTCC
This sequence comes from uncultured Desulfovibrio sp., assembly GCA_947176055.1. GTDB lineage: Bacteria > Desulfobacterota > Desulfovibrionia > Desulfovibrionales > Desulfovibrionaceae > Desulfovibrio. Next base: position 7,151 of record CAMWPE010000060.1, on the reverse strand, counting down.
CTTTTCCCAGACTGTTGCCGCCGATGGAGTTTCTGGAATATATCGATTATATCATGGGACCGAGCGATTTTCTTATCCTGATCGCCAGCGCGCTTTCAATGGGAGCTCTGACCCTTTTCATACGTTTCACAAAGATGGGCAAAGCCATGCGCGCGACGGCGCAGAACAGAAAAATGGCGTTGCTTCTAGGCATTAACGCGGACAGGATCATTTCCCTGACCTTTGTCATCGGTTCCGCGTTGGCCGCCCTGGGCGGGGTCCTGATAGCCTCGCATATGGGTCAGGTAAATTTCGGCATTGGCTTTATCGCGGGGATGAAAGCCTTTACAGCGGCTGTGCTCGGAGGAATTGGCTCCATTCCCGGCGCTATGGTCGGCGGTCTCACCCTGGGCCTGGCCGAAAGTTATACCACGGGTTATTTTTCCGGAAATTACGAAGATATTCTCGCTTTCGCGATTTTGATTCTTATTTTAATTTTCCGCCCCGACGGCATCCTTGGCAAAGCTAAGGTTCAAAAGGTCTAGGCATGAGCCGGATAAGCAAAGCATTTTTTACGGCGCTCTGGTTCATGCTCCTGACTTTGCCGGTCATGGGCATAAAATTAAATCTTATGGAAAATCGGGTCGATTGGCGGCTGGATCGCGTCCTGTATCTGGGCGTCGCCGCGTTTTTTCTATCGATGCTCTGGACCTGGTTGTTCTCCCGCAAGAAAAGGAATTTGCCGCTCATTAAAGCGCCGGCTTTTATCAAGATCGATTTTTACGGTCTCTCCGCGAATCGCGCCGTTCGTCGCGGCTTTTTCGCGTCCCTTATTCTTGGGCTTATAGCCGTACCGCTCCTGGCCTCGTTTTATCAGACCAATATCATGATTTCGGCCATGCTCTATATCATGCTGGCCCTTGGTCTTAATATTGTCGTGGGCCTGGCCGGTCAACTCGTGCTTGGTTATGTGGCTTTTTACGCCGTTGGGGCATACGCTTACGGGCTTTTGCATCAATATTTTGGCTTCGGTTTCTGGATCTGTTTGCCCGTCGGCGGCATTCTGGCCGCGCTTTTCGGGCTGGGGCTGGGCTTCCCCGTTTTGCGTCTGCGCGGCGACTATCTCGCCATTGTTACCCTGGGTTTCGGCGAAATAGCGCGTCTGGCCATGCTCAACTGGACAAGTCTCACGGGAGGGCCCCGGGGTATAAGCGATATTCCTCGACCAGGCTTTTTTGGAATCCCCCTCAATATAAACGAGGCGACGATTTACATCTATTACCTGGCCTTGATCGCCGTGTGCCTTACCGTAGTCGTCGTGTTGCGGTTAAAAAACTCCCGCGTGGGTCTCGCGTTGCAGGCCGTCCGGGAAGACGAAATCGCCAGCGAGGCCATGGGTATTGACATTACCCGGGCCAAACTGTCCGCGTTCGCGCTTGGCTCTTGCTGGGCCGGATTCGCGGGAGTAATTTTCGCGGCTAAAACTACCTTTATAAACCCCGCCAGTTTCACATTCATGGAATCGGCCATGATCCTCTCGATGGTGGTTCTCGGCGGCATGGGCTCGATTTCCGGAGTTATTATCGCGGCCGTCATTCTGATCATGGCGCCCGAATATTTGCGCGCCTTTTCCGAATACCGGATGCTTATTTTTGGCGCGATCATGGTTCTGATGATGATCTTCCGGCCCCAGGGTCTGGTGAGCGGCGAAAAGCGCGATTATCAGGTTTCGGCCCTGGCCAGGAAGGAGGCGGACGCTCAATGACGCCGGCGCTCGAGGTCAGGGATTTGTCAAAAAATTTTGGCGGCTTGCGCGCCTTGAATGACGTGGATCTGCGCGTCGACAAGGGAGAGATCGTCGCGCTCATCGGTCCCAACGGCGCTGGCAAAACCACATTTTTTAATTGTGTTACGGGAATTTATCAGCCGTCTTCCGGAGAAATCTATCTATATAATCCGGATAAGACTTTATTAAATGGTAAAAAGCCCAATGTCATAACGGCGCTTGGCATGGCTAGGACTTTTCAGAATATCCGGCTTTTCGGCGAAATGACGGCGCTAGAGAATGTGATGATCGGCCGTCATTGCCGGACAAGCTCCGGTATTCTGGGCGCGATTTTCCGCGACAAAAAAACAAGGGAGGAAGAGCGGGCGACTATCGACGACAGCTACGCCTTGCTGGAATTTGTAAAGTTGCACGAGCTTTGGAACGAAAAGGCCAAAAATCTCGCGTACGGGGCTCAACGCAGACTTGAAATCGCCCGCGCGCTCGCGACCGAGCCGGCCATGTTGCTCCTCGACGAACCGGCGGCTGGAATGAATCCCCAGGAAACGATCGAGTTAAAGGAACTCGCGCGCGATATTCGCGACTCGCGGGGTGTTTCCATATTGCTCATCGAGCACGACATGGGGCTTGTAATGTCTCTTTCAGACAGAATTTACGTCATGGAATACGGCGGTTGCATCGCTTCCGGAACGCCGGAAGAGATACGGGCCAATCCCGCGGTCATCAAAGCGTACCTGGGCGAAAGCGATGCTTGAGCTAAAAAATGTCAATACCTATTACGGCAACATCCAGGCCCTGCGCGACGTCTCGTTGACTGTGCGCGATGGCGAGATAGCGACCCTAATTGGCGCCAATGGCGCTGGCAAATCGACAACCCTGATGACCATATGCGGGATCAATAGGCCCGCTTCCGGAGAAATACTCTGGAATGGGCAACCTGTTTCGGGAATGGCCCCCCATGAAATTGTCCGCCTGGGCATATCGCAAGCTCCCGAAGGCCGACTTATTTTCCCGGATTTGTCCGTTATGGAAAATCTGGAACTTGGCGCCTTCCCCCGCAAGGATAAAGCCGCCGTCAAAAAAGATCTGGATTATGTCTTTAGTTTATTCCCCATCCTCGCCCAGCTGATTCGACAGACCTGAGGAACTCTCTCCGGAGGTGAGAAACAAATGCTAGCCATAAGCCGCTCGCTCATGGCCAGGCCAAAACTTCTGCTTCTGGACGAGCCATCCCTGGGGCTGGCCCCGATTATTATCCAACAAATTTTCGGCATTATCCAGAAAGTGAACAGCGACGGGACAACCGTTTTTCTGGTCGAACAGAATGCCAATCAGGCTTTAAAAATCGCCGATCGCGGCTATGTCATGGAGAATGGCCGGATAGTAATGGCCGACACCGCTAAAAACCTGCTAGAAAGTCCGGAGGTTCAAAAAGCCTATCTGGGAATGTAGGATCGCCGCGTCGTCCAGAAGAGCGCCGTTCATTTTTGCGCCGGAAGCGCCGCGTCTCCTCGCGCGAGCGACAATAAAATTTCATGTTCAAATTATTCCGAAGAAAGAAAAATCCACTCCCTCTGTCATTCGACTATCCCGTTATCCGCGTCGATTACCGCCAGTTCCTTTCGCTTCCGCTCGCGCCGAAGGAACCGACAATTTATTCTATCGCCTGGAACGGCGCTATCTACGACATCCTCGCCAGCCGGATTTCGCGAAATCGCGACGCGGTCATTCTGGGTTCAGGCGATTTTGATCGCGCGAAAATAAAAAGCGCGCCTTATTTCGCTCGCCATAGCTGGGCTCGCGACTTAAATGTCAACGCGTTGTGGTATTTCGATCCGGACTGCCGGGAGGGACCCGCTACCCTTTCCTGGTGTTATGGCACAAACGCAGACTGGCGGCTTAAGAATATAGCATCGTTGCTCGACATTTTTTTCGACCGTTGGGAAATACAAAGAAAACTGTTTTTCGGTTCCAGCGGCGGCGGCTTTACTTCCATCGCTTTGGCCTGTCTCGCTCGCTCGCGGGCTTTCGCCATAAACCCGCAGTTAATCTGCCTCAATTTCTGGCCCGGAATTGTTGGCAGATTCAGAAAAGCGCGTCTTGCCGAAGGGGAAGAACCTATAACCGAAAGACTGGAAATAGCGAAATTAATTGAAGCGGAGAATTATTGTCCGCGAACGACAATCTGGCAGAATATCAAAGCGTCAAGGGATATGGAGACGCAGATAATCCCCTTCCTGGAGCGCCTCCAGACTCTCGGTCTAGCCGACGTCCCAATAAAGATTCAATTTTTCGCGCATCCCGCCGGCCACAAGCATATGCCGTCGCGGGAGGAATGTCTGGAATCGATCCGACGCGAACTGGAATAAAAGCAAGACACATAAAAAAGGATCCCGCGAAAACGGGATCCTTTACAATTGAAGCGGTCATACCCGCGCAGTCTTATCCCGCGCCCATAAGCCAGTTCATCGGGACGATGGATAGCTTCGGGAAGAAAAGCAGAATAAAGAGCATCAAAAGTTCCACCAGAATGAAAGGAACAAGTTTCGTAATCAGATCCATAATCTTGATATTGCCCACGCCGCATACGACATAGAGCACCGTGCCCACGGGAGGCGTAATAACGCCGATGCCCAGGTTCAAAATGAAGAGCAACCCGAAATAATAGGGATCAATGCCCGCGTCGATTATCATCGGGAAGAAGACGGGAGCGAAGATCAAGATATTCGGCGTTAGATCCATAACCATGCCGATCAGGAACAGGAACACGTTTATGCAGAGCAGGAGCAGGATGGGAGAGTCTTTAAGAGGCTCGAAAAGAGCGCCCATCTGCGAAGGAATATCCGCGGAGGTGATAAAGTAACCGACTGCGGAAGCCGTGGCCACTATGAGCATCACGACCGAAGTCGTTCTGGCCGAGGCCGCGCTTACCCGCAACAGTTGTTTTAAGGACAATTCGCGATAATAAAGCACGCATACCAGGATGGCGTAAACCGCGGCGAATGCTCCGCCCTCCGTGGGGGTAAAAATACCGAAACGTATGCCGCCGAGGAGAAGCACCGGCATCATGAAGGCCGGTGTGGAGTCCATCAGGATGCGTATTTTCTCCGCCCTCGTGAATGTGATCGTATCGTTATAGCCGTCTATACGGACTATGAAGAACCAGACGATCATGAGAGCGAGACCGATAAAAATACCGGGGAAAAGACCGATCATGAAAAGCTTTGTAATCGACAACCCGCCAATTGTGGCGCCCAGCAGAATGAAGTTCGTGGATGGAGGAATAATCGGCCCAAGGATGGCGCCCGAAGCGATTACGGCTCCCGCGCGTCCGGGTTTATAGCCCATTTCCTTCATCATCGGCAGAAGCAACGCTCCCAGAGCCGCGGCTTCTCCGACGGAGCTACCCATAAGTCCGGCGAAGATAATACTGGAAACCACCGCCGCGTAGCCAAGACCGCCCCGCACCCGTCCCATCATCAGTTGCGACAGCTGCACAACCCGCTGGGACAGACCGCCCGCGGCCATGATTTCTCCGGCGAAGACGAAGAATGGAATGGCCATTAACGGATAGTTGTTCGCGCCGTCCAGCATGGAGTTGGCGATCATGCTGGGATCGAAAAAACCCGCGTGCCACATCAGAACCATGGCGCAGATGACAAGGACGAGGCAGATGGGAATGCCGAAGAAGAGAAAGAAAAAGAGAGTTACGAGAAATATGAAAAGTTCCATGCGCTCTCCTATTTCTTGCCAAAATCGGCGGAAGGCCGCTTGCAGAGGATATAAAAATCTTTAAGCATTATAATAAGCGAGGCCGCGGCCATTATCGGCAAGGTGCCATAAATAAATGTCATGTTTACGCCTGTGGAGACGGAATCCTGATCGTAGGTTGTCATCAGATATTCGACGCCGCCCCATAGGAGGACGCACATTACGAGAATGCCAATCGCGCTCGCGATGATATCGAGGGTTTTGCGTTTCGCGCCATGAAAGAGATCCACAAACATATCCACGGCGATGTGCTTTTTGCGATAAAAAGCTTCGATGGAGCCGAAAAATGTAATGTAAATAAAGAGGAACCTGGCCCATTCCTCGCTGGGAGGATAACTGGAAGAGAAAAGATAGCGGAGCATGGCGTTATAAAACACAAGCCCGATCATGCCCAGAAAGATAACCGCGCAAAAAATCTGAAAGAGAAATTCGCCAGTTGTTTCCTCCTTCGACCCCGGTTCGACTTCGGGAATGGTGTCCAGAACCTGCGAATATTCCGCCTGATCCTTGTCCAGCGGATAATTGTTCTCCGCGGATTTATCGAGACTGGGCTTGTTTGTCTTATTTGCCATACCGACCTCGGTTATGCGACTGCGTTATACAAAAAAAGGAGCCTTACGCGCCCGTAAACGCGAAAGGCTCCGCGATTGCTTTACTGGGCAGCGGCCTGACGATACTTCGCGGCGCTGTCCAGGATTTCCTTGGCGTTGGGGACGTACTGCTTGCTGTTCGGATCGGTGAACAACGACCAGCTCCGCTCCCCGGCTTCTTTCATATACTGGCGCAATTCCGGAGTGGGCTCCGAAATGGTGGCCTGCTTGCCGTTTTCCTTCGGGGTAGTGATGGTCTTTTCGGCGTTCGCGTCGGCTTCGGCCATCAGCTTCCACACGTCTTCGGCGGCCATCTGGGCGGCCTGATCAAACCACTGGCGATCCTGCTCGGGCAGGCTGTTATAGAACTTGTCGTTGATAAACAGGGAGTGCAAGACGAGAATATGACCGGTTTTGGTGATTTCCGGCGCGTATTCGTACACGCTGGTGGCCGCGATATCGGTCATGGGACTGTCGCCGCCGTCAATGGCGCCGGACTCGATGGCCGTCATCACTTCCGCGAAAGGCATGGGCTGACCGGCTATGCCCGCTTCCTTGGCGAAATTGGTGTAAAGGGGAATATTGGGAACGCGCATCTTCAGGCCCTTCATATCCTCGATGCTCTTGACGGGCTTCTTGGTATAAAAATGACGGAAACCCAGAGGAAACACATTCATCGTGCGCATGCCGGACTTCTTGTCAAATCCGTCGGTAATGAGATGGAAAGTATCGCCGGTCATGGCCCTGTGCGCGTGATCCAGATCGTCGAACATCATGGGCGTTTCGAACATGGCCATGGCGGGATGGAATTTCGACATCTGAGTGCCGGTGGCGCACATCTGGATAATGCCCTTTCTGGTCTGATCGATGTAAGAGTCCTCTTTGCCCAGGGAACTGTTGGGATAGACCTTGACGTCGTATTTGCCGTCTGAAAGCTGTTTCAGGTATTCGCCGAATTTATGCATGCCGATGGTTTCCGGCTCGCCCTCGGGCTTCATGCCCGCGATCTTGATGACCGTCTTGGC
>CAMWPE010000059.1 GCA_947176055.1 uncultured Desulfovibrio sp. | reverse complement strand
TTTCTGCCCTGAAGAATCAGTTTGGTCCCGGGCCCGGCGTATTCGATGGCTAGAGCGCGGCCTATGCTCCCGGAGGCTCCGGTAATTACCAACGAATGGGGAGGGGGCGCCTTTTTGCGCCAGTCCGAAAACGAAAAAAACAGGGTCATCCCAAATCCCGCGAGGGCCAACGAGGCGTAAAGGCACACCCAGTAATTCTTTTCATGGAGCGCGATAGCCAAGGACGCCAAGGAATACAGGAAAGAGAAAATTTCCAGCCCAAGCAGAATATAATTAATTCGCGGACGAGATACCCGCGCGCGGCCAACGCCCTTTGGCGTGGTGTGAAACTCGCCTTTGCCCTCGAAGATTGTCTGGAAAATTGCCGTAAAATAGTAAAGGGAGAGGGGAAAAAAGAGCAGGATATACGCGACTAGCCGCCCCGTCTCGCGAAGCGGCGCCGAGTTTTGGCCAGAGCCGGGAGAGACATTGATCCATCCCCAGAACACCGCCGAAACGAGGAACAGCGCGCAGACAATATGAAAGGAGATCCCCAGATCCGGCGTAGCCAGCGAGATAAGCGGAGTAACCAGGAGCAGGAGATAGAAAAGGGCTAGGAGCATGGGCGAAAAGGCCAGGGTCAGGGCGTGAATCCGCGCCAGCGGACTCATTGGTTCCCTTAAAAGCGACCTCGCGTGGATAAAGGCGTTATGAGCCAGTCCCCGAGCCCAGCGTTGCCTTTGCGTCCGGAAAGACGCCATGGATTCGGGAAGCTCCGCCAGGGATTCCGCGTCGTCGACGAAAGCGTAACGCCAGCGGTTTAGTTGCGCCGAGTAGCCCATATCCACGTCTTCGGTAATTGTTTCCTGGCTTACGCCGCCAATGTCGTCTATGCAGGCCCTGCGCCATACGCAGGAGCTGCCGGTGAGCGAAGCCATGAAGCCGTCCCGGGAAAAACCCGCGGTCACGTCTTCCTTATGCGAAGCCTCCGCGGCCTGAAAGGAGGTCAGGACGCTCGCGCCGGCGTTGACAAAGGCGATTTTTGTTTGCAAAAAGCCTATTTTTTTGTCCGCGAAGCGGGGCATGACCTTGCGAAGAAAATCCGGCGGCGGCAGGCAATCCGCGTCGAAAATGGCAATAAACTCTCCCGTCGCCCTGCTTAAGCCGAACTCCAGGTTGCCGGCCTTGTAACCGGCCCTTTGCTCGCGCCGCAAATGTTTCATGGGAGCGCCCTGTCCGGCCTGTTTCTTCGCGAGAACCGCTATGAGCTCCGAAGTGTCGTCGTCCGAGTCGTCCAGAATGAGGATCTCGAAGTCGGGATAATCCAGTCTGGCCGCCGCTTCGAGCAAATTTTCTATAACCAGTTTTTCGTTATAGACAGGCAAAAGCACGGAGACGCGGGGAAAATAGGCGGAGCCGGCTTCGGTCGGGACGTATCCGGAACTTTCGGGCGACTCTTTTTTTTTTCTTAAAGCCCGGTATTCAATGCCCGTGTAAATCAGGAACATCCCGACCAGGATCCAGAGGATGATTTGCGCTAGAATGGACATTGGTCAGAAATTTATAGTGTCTTCCAGCTGTTCCAGGCGTCTTTCCCAGGTGTGATACGCGGCCACGTACCTGGCGCCCGCCTCGGCCTTCTCCAGGTCATCCTGATTCGGTCCGCGGGAAAGGCGCTCGAATAGTTCTTTCGCGGTTTCGTAGGAATCGGCGATGTGGCAATAGCGGGAAAAATGACGCTTTACCGCCGGATTGGCGTTGGTCACGCATATGCCGCCGCAAGCTAGTATTTCCAGCAGACGCCGGGACACCATGGTCGGGGAATCTGTTATGGAGTTGGCGTTTATGGAGCAGGAGAATTTTTTGTATAATTCTCCAGTTCGCGCGTAGGGGACGCCTTTATGGAGGGATATGGCTTTCGAGACAGGGTATTTGAACTCGAAGAAATGGGAGACGCGGGAACTGTTCCTGTCGTACACATTAAGCCGGAAATTGGCGGAATCGCAAGCTTCAAAAATCATATTCAGGAAATCGCGTCTTTTCCGCAGGATTTTGCGGTAATAGCTCCCCACGAAACAGGCCTCCCTGGATTCGAAGGCAAAACCCGTAAAATTATGAAAGGCCGGCTGGTAAGGCATGGCGAGGACATTGATTTCCGTCCCTGGAGGCAATTTTTCCTTGTAGCGCGGAACGCAATCCGAATCCGTGGTAAAGACGTATTTGAAATTGCTCGCCGCGTCCAGGAAAAAATCAAAAAACGCCTTGTCGTCCTTGTTCCAGAATATCGCCGGAATGTCGAGCTCCCCGGCGAACAGCGCGAGATCGCGGATCTCGTTCGATGGCAGGAGTTTCAAGTAATGCGGTTGCTTGCCCAGCCTGAACCGCCAGCCGTCGTCCACCCCGTGAAACACCGATTCCACAAATACAAGATCGGGCTTCCAGCCGGAGAGAATCTCGCGATAATTGCGGGGAGTTAAATAGCGGATCCGGCATTCTTCGGCAAGGCAGGCGGCGGTGAAATAGTCGGCCAGAAGAGCTATCTTTAGTTTGCCAAAAGCTCCTTTTCCTTCCCTGTTTTCGGGAATGACCGGATGCCTGTAGGCTATCCGGCTAAAATTTCTTATAAGCGAGCCGAGCATTCGGACAGTCGCGGACGCAATTTTTCAATATGCCGGCTCCATAAACGCGATTCGAGGCATCTCGCTCCCAGTTTCGCGCCCCGCTCCTTCAGCCCTTCCCGGTCGCTCAAAACGGCCTCGAGCGCGCCGGCGAGGTCGGCGGAGTTTCCCGATTGGAAATAATAGCCAAGCTCGCCCAGTTCTTCGCGAAAAACGGGCAGATCCGGCGCGACCACGGCTTTGCCCAGCGCCATGGCTTCCACAAGTTTAAGCGGCGTGACGAGCCGGCATACCTCGTAAGGTTTGCGGGGAATGCATACGAGCGAGCATCTCGCCAGGTAGTCCCTGGCCTTTGCCTGATCCACGCGGCCGCGAAAAAATATCCGATCCTCCAGACCAAGGCGAGCGGTCAGTTCTTCGAGGGCGCCCCTGTGTTCGCCGTCGCCCACGATATTCAGCAAGATTTTTCTGTCTTTCCTCCTCAAAATATCGATGGCCTCGATGAGCGAGTCCAGGCCTTCGTATTTGACAAGCGATCCCGCGTAGCAGAGGGAATCCGGCTCGACGGCGACTTCCGGGGCGGCGCAAAAATCCCTGTTTACGCAGTTGGGCAAGATTTCGATCTTTTCCGGCGGCAATTCCCAGTTATCCACTAGATATTGTTTCAGGGAAGTCGAGATGGCGAATATCCTGTCCGCCTCCGAAGCCACGAATTTTTCCAGCTCGAGGCCCATGGCGTAAGGCCAGGAGTCCCGAAAGGATGGATCCCGCGAGGCTCGCGAAAGCTCCCAGAGACCGCGCATTTCGTATTGAAAGGGAAGTCCGAGACGCCGCGCGGCGACGAGCGCCGGCAAAGCGTTAAGGTGATTGGAAGCCGCGTGAATGAGCGCGGCTCCGCTTTCCAGCGCTTGCGCCGCGATCTTTTCCGCCCCCTGGAGGGCGTAGGACACGACTGAGCGCCTCTTTCCGGGGGATTTGATATGCGCGTATTCTACGCCGGAAAAATCGGCCCGCAAACCCTCCGGCTCCGCGAGGCGATCCCCGCGATCCCAGGGATACCCGGGCCGCGTCGTAGCCCGGACTTCGATGGACGCGTCGCGCAGGGCCCGCAAAAGCGCGTGGGTGCGCGCCGTATAACCGCTCGAATGATAGGGCAGACAGGAGGCGGCGACGTATAATATGGGCTCCGAGCCCCGCGAGGATACTTCCGCGCGACGTTTGGCCGCTTTTCGCAAAGGAGGCAGGGTGAGCAGTCTGTTCGCCAAATACAGCAGGCGGGAAAAAGATCCTTTGGGAACGAGACTGGTTGACATCGGTTTTGGCTTAAACATGAATCGGGCTGCGGAAAAGGCGATTCCGGGGCGCCCGATTCATATTTTTAATTTACAGGACGAGTATTAATCCACATGGTCGAGGATTATGGCTTTGAGCATGTTTGCTATGCCCAGAGCGACGAGCGTAAGCAAAAAAGTAACGGTTATGCCGTATATCCTGCGCGGATGCCACGCGTATTCGGGATGCGAGGGAGATTGCAACACGGCCACAAGCTTCAGGGTTCTGGCGGCGTCCATACGGCCTTTCTCCAGACAAATCAGGGCGTTTTTATACACGTCCTGCTTCATCGCAACTTCCTCGCTCAAGCGCGTTTCCTCGCTCATAAGCGAGTTGAGCGCGTCCCCGCTGGTAGAGGCCAGTTTCTTTTGCTCCGCGTCGATTTGTTTCTGCACGGCTTGCAGGGATTGAACGAGAGATTTTCTGGTGGCGTGTCCTTTGTCCAGGTTCGCGGGAAGCGAAGCGAGGCGGGTTTGAAGTTGCGCTCTCTGTTCCTCCAGTTTAGCTATGAGCTTGCGCATGCCGTCGGCTGTGGCCGCCGCCGAGGACAGCCCCTTGCTGTTCTGGAAAGCGATCAGCTCCTCGCGGGCCCGCTTTACCTGCGCTTGCGCCGCTTCGACCTGGGTTTCCAGGAAGTGAACCTGCTCGCGGGCGAGCTCGTGCGACATCTCGTTCATATACCTTTCGCCTTCCCTTACCAGGCCTGCGGTGAGAGCCTTGGCCATTTCCGGCGTGTAAGCTTCGGAAGATATGCGCAATACGCCTGTGAATTCGTCGTAATCCACGCTGACCCGGCTTAGGAAATGCCGGAAAAACCACTCCAGCGAAGCGTCCTTAAACCACATTCGCGAAGCAATGTCGTTGTCCGAAGAGCTGAAATGGGAGCGCAAGTCCAGACTGTCGTCCAGCTTTTTCAGCATATCCAACGAAAGGAGATGCTCCTTGAGCAAAAGCTGATCGGGGATGGTTACGCCGGTCGAGGAGGCGCCGCGCAGAGCGGAAAAATCGAGTCCCGAACTGGCCACCTGATCGGTGTTGTGCACCTGGATTGTGGCCGTGGACACATAGCGATCCGACGCCAGCAGAAAATAGGCGAAAAAGGCGATCGCCCCCGCGACTATGACGCAGTTGACAACTTTAAATATCTTATGGACCAGAATGGTGTCGTCGCCCATCTGGACAATAGGCAGATCAAGATTTTCTTTTATCGGATTTGGAGTCGGAGCGTTCATTGAATACTCTCCCTGTATGCCGCGAGAGCGTCGTCAATTTTTTCGTACCAGATCGCTTTGCCATTATATAGAAAAATTCCAGATTGGCAAAATGATTTTAACTTCGCTTCGTTATGGGCGACCATGATGAGACTCGCGCGGTTTACCGCGTCGTCAAAGGCTTTCTGCGCTTTTTTTACAAAAGTGGCGTCGCCGGCCGCGGTGGCCTCGTCCGAAATATAGACGTCAAAGTCGAAGGCCATGGACAGGGCGAACTGCAACCGCGCCTTCATGCCCGACGAATACGTCTGCACCGGCTCGTCGAAATAGGTTCCCAGCTCGGCGAAATCTTCGATGCGCTGGATCCTTTCCTCCAGATCAGCCTGATGGCCATGAATCCGGCAGGTGAATTTCGCGTTTTGCCTCCCTGTCAGCGTGGCTTCCAGACCGCCGCCGTTCATAGGCCAGGAGACGCGACAATTGCGGACGACTTTGCCTTTCGTAGGATAGTCGACGCCGCCGATAATCCGGAGCAACGTGGATTTGCCGGCGCCGTTTTTGCCGATTAACCCAACGCTGCGACCTGTGGGAATGACCAGGTTAATGCCGCGAAGCACCCATTTGCCCACGCCGCGCTTGGTTTTATATCTCTTATGAACATCCTGAACGAGAATCATCGCTCGATCAACCTCTTATGGAATAACTTGAACATGAGCAATCCCGCCAGCAGGAGCGAGACGCTCCACACCGCCAGATAGGACAGGCTGGGATTCATGCTGTGGTAAGGATAGAAGAAAGACGACCGCGCCAGCTCCAGGGCGTGCGCCATGGGATTGTACATTAGAATGTCCCTTATCGACGCGGGGAACATGGCAAGCGGAATTATCGTGCCCGAGAGAATGTACAGGGGCATCATCATGACCATGAACAAATGACCCGTTTCCGGCACAAGCCGCATGATCACGCAGGTGATCATCCCATAGCCGGTCGCCAGCGCCCATACCAGAAGGCAGACTACGATGACGATCAGCGGATCATGGGGAATCATCTTGTAGCCGCAAATAATCCCCACCAGCGCGAGCATGGTCGCGATGAGAAACATGGAAAAAGCTTCCACAGTCGAGCGGACCAGGGCCACGTCGTTTGGTTTTACCTGCCGGAATGCGAAAAAGGCCTTGTTCGAATCCACCGAATGTTGCGTCTGCAGGGCCGCGCGCCGGAAAAAGAAAAAAACCATCAAGCCTACGATGAGCCATTCCAGGACGGGCAGATTCGTGCCCACGCCGCCCGATCCGCGACGCGCCGCGACGTAAACGGCGATCAGCGACATATGGATGACAGGCTCGAAAATGAGCCACGCCCATGCCATGCGACAGCCAAAAAACCTGTCCAGCGTTTCGCGCAGGAACAGTCCGTGCCAGACGGAAAATGTGTTAGCTATTGGAGATGCCATAAGTATTTATATCTTCTAACGCGTAGCGTCTATTTGATAACGGCCAATGCTCAGGGACGGCGTCAGGACCATGCCCACCATGGACAGGAACTTTGTAAGCTCCGCCGCCGGCATATTGGCCACATAAATTAAATCCTTGTCCTGCATGGGAAAATTCTGCGTGGCGAAAAACGAGGCCGGATCGCGAAAATCCACCTGATACACAACCGGAATCTTCCCGTCGAGGGGGATTTCCTCCGGCTTGTCTTCCACTACAGCCGGATCCTCGAAGCGAAAGACGAACACGCCGCCCGGATCGGCCAGATAATCATTAAGACCGCCGGAGCGGGAAAGCGCCTGCGCGAGGGATATGCCGCTCGCCTCGAAGGGCACTTCCTGACTGCGATTGGCCGCGCCAAGGATCGAAAAGGTCCAGGGCTGGAAATAGGCCGAAATCACGTCCCCGGGCATGAGGGAGAGATTCTGCTCGGGATCGTTAATAATTTTATCCAGCGGCATGCGCGCGTTGACGCCCCGCCGCGAAAGTTGCACCAGCACCTTGTTCAAGGGCTGGGCCACGCCCCCCGCCGCGGCCAGCGCGTCCAGGAGTTTTTCTCCCCTGGGCGTCAGCGGAATATTCTGGTTTATCTTCACGTCGCCGATGACCGACACCTGCGAATTGACGCTTCCATTGACGCTGACCATGACTTGAGGATTATTGGCCAGGCCGGAAAGTTTCGAGGCTATTTCATCCTGAATCTTGCCCAGCGTCCGACCGGCCACCTTGACCCTCCCCACAAAGGGAATGGTGATGGCTCCGTCCTCCATGACCATTTGCGGCGGCAGTTTTTCCCCGGCGCCGGCCTGCGCGCCCAGATTGGGATCGAGCGCCCCCGTACGGAAAAGAATCGCCGGCGCCGCTTCCCAGATCGTGACGGTAATGGAGTCGCCCGGCCCTATGGAATAGGAAGGTTTGCCCGTTTCCTTGAATACTTCCGCGAGTGTGGGAGGCTTTTTCTGACTACCCAGTCTTTTCGCGACTTCGTTGTTTACCGTTATAATTTTGACGCCAGCCGGCGTCGCGTCCTTTTCTATATCCTGCACTACTGAGCGGCTGGGTCCGGAATGCGGCATTAGCGAGCATCCCTGCAATAAAAGCGCCGCGGCGCAGAGAACGCAGAAAGTTTTTCGCGCCCAATTATGACTCATAGTTCACCTTTTGCGGAATTTGCCCGTAATTTCGCAACAAGCGCGGATATCCGCTTCCGTATGATCGGAATTTACAAAAAAGCGCAAACGGGAAACCTTTTCCTCCACAGCGGGATGAATTATAGGCTGCGCGTTAATTCCGGCCTCGAACAGCCGGTTGGAAAGCTCGATGGATTTACGCGAGCTTCCGATGATGACTGGTATGATCGCCTTACCACAACTGGACCCCGCGTTCAAGCCCGCGGCCCGGGTCAGCTCCAGGAACAGGCGGGCGTTTTCATTAAGTCTGGCTACCCGCTCCGGCTCTTCCCGCATTATTTTGAGCGCCGCGAGGGAGGCCGCCGCGAGGGGAGGGGAAATGCCCACGCTGTAAACAAATCCGGGGGCCTGCGCTTTTAAAAGCTCAATCAGGTCCGCGGATCCCGCTATGTAGCCTCCGCAGGAAACGAGCGTCTTGCTCAAGGTGCCCATCCATATATCGACCTCCGAGCCGTCGACGCCGTAATGCTCGGCCAGCCCCCTCCCGGTCTTTCCCAGAACCCCGAGGGAATGGGCCTCGTCCACCATCAGGAAAGCCTCGTAACGATCGCGCAATTCCAGCAGGGCGGGCAAATTGGCGATATCCCCGTCCATGCTATAATGGCCCTCGACGACAATAAGGGCCTTTTCGCGTCCGCCCCTGCGCTCCTCCAGAGCGCGCTCAAGCTCCTTCATGTCGTTATGGGCGAATGGTTTGCGTATCGCTCCGGACGCCCGGATGCCCTCGATCACGCTGTTGTGGATCAGGCTGTCGTGAAAAATTATGTCCTTCGGGCCAAACAGCGTGGAGATGGCGCTGACATTCGTAGCGTGGCCGCTTACGAAAACTACGCAGTCCTCCGCGTCGTAAACTTCCGCGAGAGCCTTTTCCAGCTCCCTTTGCGCCGGTCTCTCGCCCGCGACCAGCCGACTCGCGCCCGCGGACGTGCCATAGCGCCCGATAGCCGCCTTCGCGGCCTCCATGACCCGGGGATCGCCGTTTAACCCCAGATAGTTATAGTGGGAAAAATTGAGATACTCCTTGCCGCCGATCACCGTGCGCGCGCCGCCGCGGCCTTCGTGCATCCGGAAGAATGGATCCCCCACGCCCAGTTTTTTGGCCGCCGCCGTGAGCAGACGGATCTCCGCGAGCGCGGGATGATTTGCGAAAGACGGACGCGCGCCGGATTCCTGTTTTATTCTTTCCGTCCAGGCTGTTTCTTCAGGCTCGCCCCGTTTTTTGCTAAGTATGGAATTGAGGAACCGGCTCGAGACGCTCATCTTTTTCCCGCCTCCATTTCGGCGATAATCTCCCGGGCCTCCGCGGGGGCCATGTCTTCGGAGTGCCGCCGCGCCAGCTCCAGGAGCGAGGCCTCCGGATTATCCTCTTCCTCGCCGCGCAGTTTTCCGGCCAGCCGTCGGGCCAGCTGTCGCGCCGCTGGGCCGTCCTGCAAAAGCATCGGCGGCAAATGCAGGCCTGTTTTTTGCTCCAGACTCAAAGCGAGCTCCATCGCCATCAACGAATCGAGGCCCAGAGTCTGCAGGCTGCGTCCCTCATCGATCAGCGCGGCGTCTATTTCCAGCACGCGGGCGGCTTCCTCGATAATGCGACGGCAAATTTTTTCTTCCGCCTCTTCCGGCGGCAAAGAGAGCAGCTCCTCCCGCGGCGAGATCCCGGACGCGCCTCCCGCGCCGTCGTCTCCCAGTCTGGCCGCGAGTTTCAGGCGATCAGGCTCGACCGGAAACAGCCGCGAGGCCGTTTTCCAGTCGGCGTTGGCCGCGACGGCGACGCCGCCCCGGGCCGCCAGATCGTCAAAGCGCCGCAGGGCCGTTTCCGCCGCGAACGGCTCCCGCCCCAGGAGCGAGGCCAGACTTTTGCCCACAAGCGGGTTTCTGGCGAGATAACCCGCGTCGGCCACCGGTCCCCAGGCTATGGCCGTCGCCGGCAAGCCCATTTTTCGCCTCTGAAGGACAAGGGCCTCCAGACCCGCGTTGGCCGCGACATAATTTCCCTGGCCCGGGTTGCCAAGGGCGACGCTGACAGAGGAAAAGACTACAAAATATCTTATCGGCAAATTTTTCGTAGCCTCATGCAAATTTATCGCGCCGGCGAGTTTCGGACGCAGGGCGACGGCGAAATCTTCCTCCGTCATGTCGTTCAGGTATTTGTCGTTAAAGACCGCGGCCGCGTGAACTACGCCTGTCAGCGGCTCGTCGCGGTATTTTTCCGTTAGCTCGCGAACGGCGTCCGCGCTGGAAAAATCGCAAGCTTCCAGACGGACTTCCGCGCCCAGCGCTTCGAATTCTTCGCGAATCCGGCCGGCGTCCGGAACGTCGGGGCCGCGGCGACTCGCCAGGATAACTTTCGTCGCCCCGCCCCGGGCGAGATGTTTCGCGCAGGCCAGCCCAAAGCCCGAAGTTCCGCCGCCGACGATCCACGCGCCCGAAAAATCAGGTTTGCCCTCCGGCGCGGGCATGGAGGGCAATTTCGACATGTCGACGACAATTTTTCCCACATGTCGCGCCTGGCGCATGGCGCGGAAAGCTTCCTTTACTTTCGAGGCGGGGAAAACCCTGCGCGGCGGCGGGATAAATTCGCCATCGCGCAAAAGGCCCAGGGCTTCCTCGTAAAGCTCGATGGCCAGCGCCGGTTTGGCCGTCAGCAATTGATCCACGTCGATGCTGAAATAGCTGATATTCTCCTTGAATGGACGCAAGCCGAGACTGGTGTTTTCCACATAATCGCGTTTGCCCAGCTCAAGGAAACGTCCGAAGGGCTTGAGCAGGGCGGCGCTCCGGCGCATGGCTTCGCCGGCGAGGGAATTGAGAACGACATCGACTCCGCCGAAAAGCTCCGTTATTTCGTCGGCGAAATCCAGGCTCCGCGAATCGAAGACTCCGTCGGCTCCCAGTCGACGCAAAAGATCCCTTTTTTCCGGCGAACCGGCGGTAGCCAGGACTCTGGCTCCCAGCCTCTTGCAGATCTGGATCGCCGCCAGGCCCACGCCGCCGGCGCCGCCGTGAATCAGGACCGTTTCGCCGGGCGCGACTTGAGCGAGTTTTTTCAGAGCATGCCACGCCGTCACAAAGATCGTGGGCGAGGAGGCGGCGGCCGCGAAATCCAGATTGTCCGGAATGGGCGCGAGGGCGCGTTCCGGCGCCAGGACGTGACTGGCGAAACAGGCGGGAGCGAAACCCGCCACCCTGTCCCCGGGTTTAAAGCGGGTCGCTTTTTTCCCTGTCTTCGTCACGACGCCGGCCATTTCCAGACCTAGAGAAGCTCCGGCGAAGCCGTTTTCCAGCGCGTCTTCGGGCAGAAGCCCCATACTGAACATGATATCCCGGAAATTAAGCCCCGTAGCCATTACCCTGACTTCGACCTCGTCGTCGTCCGGCTCAAATCCGGGCAGCTCGGTCCAGATCAGATTATCCAGACGCCCGGGCTGGGGAATGTCGAGTTTGCAACGGGCGGCGGTTCCGGCTGGAGCGGCGGCGGGCGTCAGCCGGGGAACGCGACGTTGGGAGCCGGTCAGGATGACCTCGTCCTCGTCGTCGCCGAAGAGCAGCTCGTCGACCGCGAGTTCCGCCGCTTCCGCCGGCGCGAGAGCCGGAGCGATGTCGATTATTCGCGCGCCAAGGTCCGGATATTCGCTTTGAATTACCCGGGCCAATCCAGTAAGGG
>CAMWPE010000058.1 GCA_947176055.1 uncultured Desulfovibrio sp. | reverse complement strand
CCCATGCCCTGCGCGTTCATGGCGACTTCGCAAAAACCGCTCAATAAACCTGTAAAAATACAGAAAATTGCAAGTTGCCAAAAATTGAGAGCCAGGCCGGCTATGGTCATCGTTATGGGGAGGGTAAAAGCGGTCGCGCCTATGACTTTTTTCGCGCCAAAGCGCGCTATCGCCCAAGCGCTGGACATGAGGCCGCAAAAGCTTGCCGAGCCAAACGCGAGCAATAAAAAGCCTATGGCTGTGTCATTGGCTTCGACCATTTGTTTGAGCGCCGGCATACGGGATGTGAAAACGCCGTAGGCCAGACCGGGCACAGCGAAAAAATAACCGCAGGAAAGTCTTTGAAGCGCGAATGAGGTCATAAGGATTCCATATCGGTCAACGACGGGATTTTTCCAGGATCCGTCAGACAGCGGATTTAAACAATATTTTTACAAGCGGAAGTTAATTTTCAACGAGGAGGCCGAGCCTCCAAATTAAGCGTTTATAAATTGAAAACCAGCCAAAATTTAATACGCGCGCCGGGACGCGTATCCAACCCAAAATTTTTTAATGGAATAGGCGCGTTATTAAGTAAAAATTCGCGCGAGCTTTGCCAGGTTGGAATACGAACGCGAAGAATTTTCTTGCGAGCCTGTCGAGAGCCTCATAATAGATTGTGTTTGAATTATCCCCATGAAATCGCGAGATCTCCCTCGCGCGATAATTTAGCGGACTCGATGCTCCTCGTAATGGCCATAACAGTTTTTTGTCGACGCGCGCCCAAGCGGTTTTTGCCAAAAAAGGCGACTCCCGACGGGTTAATCGTCATGATCGGGAGTAACGTCGTAATTTTCGCGGCCTTTTAACCAGTCCTGGATATTGTCGCTCACATAAACGCCCATCTCCCGCTCAAAGTAGTAAACCGATTCCAGATTTTTTATTTTTCCTTCGTCGTTCGTCCAGACGAAGATCGCGTTCAATAGCGTGTTGTCCGGATTTATAAATAAAAGGCATTTTTGGCCTCTTGTAAAATTTCCGGCGGTAGCCAAATCTTCAATTGTCAGCGCGCCAAATTTGATTGTATAAGCATGCCCTTGCTCGCGAATCATTCGCGCTGTTTTTTCAAAATTATCGATAATGGCGTCCGGTCCCACCGCGCGGATTTCGCCGTTCGCAATATAATAGCAATCCCGCGCGAAGAGGTAATGACAGCGGGAAAAATCGAGCTTTTCAAAGGCGCGGGAGAGGACGATTAAATCGTTTTCCGTATTAAATTCCGCGCCGTCGGCAAGCGGACCAACGGCGGCGTCGGTCAGCAAAAAGCCGGAAACCAGAATTTTGTCGCCCGGCGCGAGGCTTAATTTTTCGCTCTCGCCAAGTCCGGCGGTATCGTAAATTATATCGAGATCGCCGATTGGTGATTCCGCGATAACATGACTAATGTTTTTATCGTCGCCGAATTTGAGTCGCGAAAATTTTTTTATTTTTGATGAGAGTATATAAGGACGAAGGCGCCTGTCATTATCCCGGGAACCGTAGTCCAGACCTATGGGAAAGAGAAGGATTCCGGGATCTGGCCGGTCAGGGACGGGGAGATCCATGGAGCTCGCTATAAGGACGACGCTTAAATCGAGGCTTTGCCCCTTCCAGAGCGCCGGCAAAACGTCTCCATGCGAAAGCGCGGCCTCCAGTTCTTGCGGCTGATCGACTGTCATAAATTTGATGAATCCCGCGTCCGGATCGCGGGCTTCCGTCGAGAAACATCTCTTTATGGCGACGTCCGGATACCAGATTTGCGGATCGCTTTTTTCGTTTGATCCGTGGGCCAAAAAATAGCTTCCGGAAAAGTCGCCAAGGGAAAAATATTCGTAAACCCCGCCAAATCCTTGAACGGTTTTTTTCGGAGACACTTTGGATTCTAAAATTTTCCGAAACGCCGGCGTATAAATTTGATTCCACATATTTTTATTCATAAGTTGTCCAAATTTTAATCATTCGCAGGAAAGTTAAAAGAAGGCGACCATTCCAGGGCGACCCGGGCGAGTTCGCGGGCGAAAACTTCCTTTTCGAACGCCGCGACGCGGATTTCGATTTCCGGACTGACAAAGCGTCCGTAATCGATATCCCAGACCGCCGCTATTGTAGGAGAGTCATCGAAAATCGCTTCCAGTCGCAGCGGAAAAGAGAAGCCATGCCATATATCGAGTTCGCAACGGGCTTGCCAGCCGGAACGCATATTCTCAAGATCTTTTTCCGTCGGAACCACTTTTTCCCGCGCGCCGAAAGCTTTGCGCAGCGCCCGCGCGGGGTAAGACGGACTCCATATAAAAGGAGGAATCTTTTC
Source organism: uncultured Desulfovibrio sp. (assembly GCA_947176055.1). Classification (GTDB taxonomy): domain Bacteria; phylum Desulfobacterota; class Desulfovibrionia; order Desulfovibrionales; family Desulfovibrionaceae; genus Desulfovibrio. The sequence goes on along the minus strand of CAMWPE010000058.1, from coordinate 9,209 downwards.
AAAAAAAGCCGCGGAAAATGCCAGCTGGTCGCGCGGGTTTTCGCACTTATATTTTTTCAGTAACGGACCGATAAGATCAGGGCCGGCGAAGTTTGGCAAAAGGCGAATGTCCGGAAAGGCTATGGCTCGAAAATAACATCCCTCAACATCCAGCTCGTCGCTTATAGAAAGCGCGAATGGCGCGGGCGAGACTACCGCGCCCTTTTTCCTGGCCCGTTTGGCCAGGGCGGCGCAAAGCAAACCGTAAGCGTCATGAATACCGTCGCCGACTTCGCGCTCGAGTTCCACGTCGTACCAGGGAGGATTGGAAAAATCTTCGTCCATCAAAAATCTCAATTACATTGGGATTGGAGAAAATAAAAAATTTCTTATCCCGACGAGGATATCGCAGCTGGTAAAAATTTAAGCGCGAAACGCGATCTTAACCGTCGCGATATGAAGAAGAAATACGTTTAAAAAGTCTTCCCGCCGCCTTATTGCGACGCGACGGGAATCCTATTATATTTTGCAAGTTTTATAAATATCGCCGCGGAAAATAATTTTTAATAATTAACACTCGAATCAATACGGGGAAATTAACATGGCGAAACGCGGCGACTTTGTTTTTCTCGCGCGGAGAAATCGCTCCAGACGCTCGACAAGCGCCTGAACGCGTTCCATATATCAGGATAAATCGGGGAAAGTCATGGGCTGGAACGATTATTATACCAGCGAAGCCATACCGCCGGACAGACGCCGGCGCCAGAAAAAACTTCCGCCCGCTTTGGCCCGGGCTGTCAAACTCGAAAAGAATTTCTATCGCTCAAACACGGAGCTTTTTTACAAGCAGGGAATGCTCCTGGCCGATTACGAAGACGACGTTGAATATTCCGGGGAGCCGGAATCCTGTTTCAACGCCTATTCCGGTCTTTCGGACACACAATTGCGGGGTTATTTTTCCTGGCGGACTAAATTCCGAAAAGGAGAAACGCCTCGCGCCTATCCGATTTTCATTTTTATTTATATTAACGAACTTGTTAACAATATAGGCGTTTCATCCCCCGAATCTGGTTATAAACTTCTAAAGCGCGTTTGCGAAGAATATTCTCACTTATTGTCCGATTTTAATAAACGCGCGGAGACTTTCAAGCTCGATTATATCGCTTATTACGATCTCCCCATGGATCCAGGTTTTAAACCGGAGTTATTAACTATCGAAAAATCGGCGGCCATTCTGGACAATATTGAAAACGAGTGCGAGGAAGCCGTTATTTCGGCTTTAACAAATTTAATTCCAAAATGGCTTGGCCGCTCGGCCTTTTATAAAGATAACGCGGCGGTGATGGACACGCTAATTTACCGGGTTCTCAAGCGCGTTTCCGCCCGTTGCGCGAAAACTAACAAGAATAGATTCGTCGATCAGTACCTTGGCAAGAGCGAGCTCCGTTTTCACTATCTGTTTCACGGGGCGCTTTTCGCGAATCCATTAAAGAGGAAAAATTTTCAGCGTCGCTTCGATGAGCGCGTCGAGTACGCGCAAATTCATGGCGTCTGGTACCGGTCTATTCGCGACATAAAGCCCAAAAAGACGCGCAAACTTGACAAGTTGATCAAGACCATAGACAGCGTCGCGCGAGAAGTTTTCTCCTTCCGGAGCAAGATCGCGCCGGACATGAGAGTAAAGTGGATATCGCAAATTATAAGCGAGGAAGCCCAGAACTTAAAAAAGGAAAAAGCCGATCCCCCAAAAAAGAAATTAAAAATCGATTTTTCCAGTTTGGGCAAGATTCGCGAGGACGCGGCGGAAACGCGGGATAAATTGATTGTCGAAGAGGAGAGATGCGAAGAAGAGCCGGCTCCCCTCGCCAAAGAGCAAGAGGAAAATTCAGAAATATCCTTGTCCTCGACGGAAATTCGTTTTTTGCGTTGCCTATTATGTGGAAAGTCAACCGCCTGGATTCGCGACGAGGGTTTGATTTTATCAGTTCTGGTCGATGGCATTAACGAAAAACTTTACGACAGATTTGAGGATTCGGTTCTGGATGACGCGCCTTCCATATACCAGGATTATATCGATGATCTCAAGGAGTTGATTCCCGAATGAATATACCCAGAAGAATAGCGCAGACCCTTATTAATTCCCTGAAGGGCGGCGTGGTGCCAAGGGTCGGATTGCCCTATGTGACGGTGGGCCGCAAAGCCGAGATTGACGCTCTATTGCGCGACGTGGATATAATCGCGGAAGGCGGCGCCTCGTTCCGGTTTATCTCCGGCAAATATGGCAGCGGCAAGAGCTTTCTGTTGCAAACCATGCGCAATTATGTAATGGCGAAAAATTTTGTAGTTGTCGACGCCGATCTTTCGCCTGAAAGAAGGCTGCAGGGAACCCGCGGTCAGGGTTTGGCCACCTATAAGGAATTGATCCGCAACATGGCCACCAAGACTAAACCCGAGGGCGGCGCGTTGGGTTTAATTCTGGATCGTTGGATAAACAATGTTCAGCGCGAGACGGCGGAAGAGAATGATTTAAGCGTGACAGATCCTGGCCTCGAACCGCTCGTGGAGAAGAAAATATCCTCCGTAGTCGGGGAACTGAACGAAATGGTGCATGGTTTCGATTTCGCGCGACTCCTGACTATGTATTACAAGGCGCATGTCGACGGTGACGACGAATTAAAGGCCAAAGTTCTGAAATGGTTCCGCGGCGAATACGAAACCAAAACCGAAGCGCGGCGCGAGCTGGGAGTTAACATTATCATAACGGATGACGACTGGTACGATTATCTTAAATTATTCGCCAGTTTCCTTAATCGCGCGGGTTACGCGGGGATGCTGATCCTCATCGACGAGCTGGTCAATATTTATAAAATTCCCCATTCGGTTACGCGACAATATAATTATGAGAAAATTCTCACCATGTATAACGACGCCATGCAGGGACGCGCGAAAAATCTTGGCGTTATTCTCTGCGGCACGCCCCAATCCATGGAAGATCCCCGGCGCGGAGTTTATAGTTACGAGGCTCTGCGTTCGCGTCTGGCCGAAGGTCGCTTCGCCGGCGTTGGCAAGGATCTCATGTCGCCGGTCATCCGGCTTCAGCCTCTTTCCCAGGAAGAAATGCTGGTCCTTGTGGAAAAACTGGCGGCGATTCACGCGGAGCTTTACGGTTATAAACGCCAATTAAAGCAAAGGGATTTCGCCGATTTTATAGAAATCGAGTTTGGCCGCATAGGCGCGGACGAGCATATCACGCCGCGGGAAGTGATACGCGATTTTATCGAAGTATTAGATATACTCTATCAGAATCCCGAACTTAAAATTCGCCAGATCCTGGGAAGCGAGAATTTCCAGTTCGCCAAAAACGATGTGGAAGAAACCGCGACCTCCGGAGAATTCGCGGAATTTGACGTGTAACCATGGGCGTATTTGACCGCTACGCGCCCGCGGCGCGCGAGTATATTTATAGGAATAACTGGGAAGAACTGCGCGCCATTCAGGTCGCCGCCGGCGATGTGATATTTAATTCGGATGAAAACGCCCTGCTTACGGCGTCCACAGCGGCGGGCAAAACCGAAGCGGCCTTTTTTCCCATTATAACCCTGCTTACGGAAAATCCTCCTTCGTCCATAGGTTGTCTATACATTGGGCCTTTAAAGGCTCTCATTAACGATCAATTTCTCAGGCTTTACGATCTCTGCGACGAAACGGATATTCCTGTCTGGCGCTGGCATGGCGACGTTGCCCAGAACAGGAAACATAAGTTGATGAAAAAGCCGTCGGGCATCCTGCAAATTACGCCGGAATCCCTCGAAGCGATTCTCCTCCATAAACATTCGGCAATCCCTAAAATGTTCGGAGATTTACGCTTCATTGTAATCGACGAGATTCATTCCCTTTTGCGCGGAGACAGAGGAGGACAAACGCTCTGTCTTATAGAGCGGCTGGGCAAATTGGCCGGAGTAAATCCGCGCAGAATAGGCCTTTCCGCGACAATAGGCGATCCGGAAAAGACTGGCGAACTGTTGTCCATGGGCACGGGCAGGCGGACAATCATTCCTAAAATAAAGGCTCCGGGAATGAAATGGCGCCTGAGCATGGAGCATTTTTATATCGATCCTCCAAAAACAGGCGAGGAACCAAATCCATCGCCGCCTGCCGATTCGGGAGACATGGAAAAAACTGATCATGCGCCGGAGAACGCAGATCCCGGTCTTGGCTATATTTTCGAGCATACCCGCGGGAAAAAGTGCCTGGTTTTCTCCAATTCCCGCGAAGAATGCGAAGCCGTTACTTCCACATTGCGAGAATATTGCGAAAGACGCGGAGAGCCGGATCGATTCCTGATTCATCATGGAAATCTTTCCGCCTCTTATCGCGAGACGGCCGAAGAAGCCATGAAGGATGACAATATCTGTCTGACGACGGTGACCACATCCACATTGGAGCTGGGCATAGATATCGGCAGGCTGGAAAGGGCGTTCCAGATAGACGCGCCCTGGACCGTGTCGTCTTTCTTGCAAAGAATGGGACGCACCGGAAGACGCGGGCAACCGCCGGAAATGCGTTTCGTCATGCGCGAGGACGCGCCCGAGCCCAGGGCTCTCTTCGCCGAGACCATCCCCTGGAAATTACTGCAGGGAATTGCCATTGTTCAATTATATATGGAAGACCGCTGGGTCGAGCCGCCGCGTTTGGAGCGTTTGCCATACAGTCTGCTTTATCATCAGACGATGGCCACGCTCGCTTCGTCCGGGGAAATATCGCCCAGGGCTCTCGCGGAGCGAGTTCTCGGCTTAAGCTATTTTCGCGGAATATCGCAGGATGATTACAAGACTCTTCTCCGGCATTTGCTGGAAATGGATCACATTCAAAGGACTGAAAAGGGCGGTTTAATCGTAGGCCTTGGCGGCGAAAAAATTATAAATTCATATAAATTTTACGGCGTTTTCAAGGAAAACGAAGAATATACCGTAAGGGACGAGACGCGGGAAATGGGAACCATCGTCTCGCCACCGCCAATTGGCGAAAAAATAGCCATTGCCGGTCATGTATGGATCGTCCTCGATGTCGATCACAAGAGGCATACTGTCTATTGCGAACAGGTCAAGGGCACGATTCCAGCCTATTTCGGCTTGTGCGCCGGCGATATCCATACGCGCATTCTTGAGCGGATGGCCGGGGTATTGCGCGAAGAGAAAACTTATCCTTATCTATTGAAAAACGCGGTCGTCAGACTGGAACAGAGCCGCAAGGAAGCGCGGATGGCGGGACTGGATCGCAATGTCCTGATCAATGTGGGCGGCAATGTCTGGCATTTTTTCCCATGGCTGGGCACCTATCCTTTCGTCACGCTGGAAAGAATTCTGAAAATAAAATGCAAGGAACGGCTTGACCTGCGTAATTTTGATTCCGCCCGTCCTTTTTATTTGCAATTTAATATGGACGCGGACGCGAAGGATTTTTTCCGCGTATTAAAAGAGGAGCTCGCGAAACCTATTGATCCATTAGAATTGATCTATCCCAAGGAATTGCCCCTTTTTGACAAATACGACGAGTTCTTGCCGCCGGAACTGGTAGTAAAGGGGTTTGCTCGGGGAGTCCTGGACATTGACGCTGTAAGGAACGCGAGCGAAAAATGGTCCCAGGGTCTAAATTAATGCGACGGATGGGATGTTTTTGAGGATGGTTATTCGGGAAATTGCAGGGGATCCCGCGATACCCGGCCTTTGTTATTGGGCAGATCGAGGGCGTCGATTCTCCGCGTATCTTCTTCGGAAAGGGAGAAATTGAAGATATCCGCGTTCGCTTCGATGCGAGCGGGATGAATTGATTTGGGGATTGGAATATAAAATTTCTGTATTTGCCAGCGCAACATAATCTGGGGAACGCTTTTCCCACATTTCGCGGCGATCTCTCCCAAAACCGGATTATCAAATTCCTTGCCCCGGCCAAGGGGAATAGAGGATATAATCTGAATCCCGCGATCAGCGCAGAATCCGGCAAGGTCCTTTTGCTGGCAATAGGGATGCAATTCAAATTGATTGAGCGCGGGCCAGAAGCCGAAATTATCGTATATGCCGGTTAAATGCGATTCCAGGAAGTTTGACGCGCCCAGGACGCCGATTTTGCCTTTTTCTTTTTCTTTCAGGAGGATTTCAAAAGCGTTAAGGCGTTTTTTCTCATCCAGTCCGGGCCAGTGCAGGAGATAAGCGTCCAGATAATCCAGCTTGAGATCGCGCAATGTTTTATCCAGGGACGCGACCGGACATTCAAAAGCGTCCGGCCAGATCTTGGAAACCACAAAAAGATTTTCGCGAGGCGCGCCGCATTTTTTTATGGCCGCGCCTACGACGTCTTCGTTATGATAATAGGCGGCGCTGTCAAGCAGGGAATATCCGATATTGACCGCCAACCTGACCGCGTCGATTAATTCGGCGCCTTCGGCTTTGTAACACCCAAAACCCATGACCGGTATATCTAGGCCGTCGGTTAAAGCGTAGGAGCTTCGAATATCTTCCATACCATTTCTCCGCCGTTTTCAATCAGAGCCAGGTGAACCAGTCGCGCCAGGAACCTTCCCTTTTTTTTCGCGTTTCGTCGGCTTGTTCGGCGCGATAACGATGATAGGCGGCGACGCTCTTTTCTTTGGCGTGAGCTGCTATTTCGGGCGCGTCCGGAAAATTTTCCTCGATATAAGTGTACCTGCGCCATGCCGGCCCGTATTTGCCCATCTGCCAGAAAACGTCGGCGATATACAGTTCGTGCTCGGCGATCAGCTTCCGGCACAACAGCATATTTTCTTCGGCGGACTGGGTATAAGGGGAACTTGGATAAGTTTGAACCAGACGGTCAAAATAAGCGTATGCCTCATCCAGTTCGGTGGTCGCGCGGTCGACGGACCGGAACTGTTTCAGGAGCGACATGCCGGTTTGATAGAGGACATAGGGGATAGCTTCGTTGCGGGGATGCAGGGCTTCGAAATCCTTATAAGTCTCGGTAGCCTGCTCGTATTCCTCATCGAGAAAATAAGCGTCGCCGAGGGAAAGTTCGGCATCGATGGTGTAAGGACTGAAAGGATAGGTGTCGCGAAGTTTATTGTATAACTCCACGGCGCGGACATAATTCTTTTCGCTCATGGCTTCGTTGGCCGCTTCGTAAATTTCCTGGGCTGTGTCCTCGGCGGTCGGGAGATAGAGCATGTCTATGATTCCGCAACCGCCAAGAATACAGAGAAGGCCAAGGCAAAGGCCGCGAAAAAGTCGCTTAAGCATCGAGATGTTCCAGAAAGACAAAAGCCGCGTGCGCGGCTGTGGCTCCGTCGCCGGCGGCTGTAATAACCTGACGGCACATCTTGGATCTGACGTCGCCCGCGGCGAAGATGCCCGGAATGCTTGTCCTCATTTCCGTGTCGGTAACCAGGAACCCCTGGGCGTCTGTCTCCGCGCCTTCCGGCAGGAATTTGGTCGAAGGTATGAAGCCGACATAAATAAAGAGCCCGTTAACCATGATAGAGCTTGTTTCGTTGGTTTTTACATCGCGAATGACAAGCCCGTTCAAATCCTTGTCGCCTTCCAGCTCCTCGATCACCGCGCTCCGGTGAATGATTACCTTGTCGCCGAGTTGTTCCAGCTTTTTTTGATAAATCATATCGCCGCGGAATTCGTCGCGTCTGTGAATAAGATGAACTTGCGAGGCGATTTTCGCCAGATACAGGGACTCCTCCAGGGCGGAGTTCCCGCCGCCCACGACCGCGACTGGCTGATTGCGATAGAAGTTTCCGTCGCAAAGCGCGCAATAGGACACGCCATGACCGAGCAAACGGTTTTCGCCAGGCAGACCGAGATGTTTATGGAAGACGCCGGAACATACGATCACGGCGCGAGTCTCGTACGTGTCCTGGCCGGCTTCGGCGCGGAGAACGAAAGCGCCGGCGGAACCGGTTATTCCGGAGATTTCGCCCAAGGGCCGCGCGATATCGTAAGGCGCCAGTTGCGCGTTCATGTAATCGGCGAGTTCGTATCCTTTCACGCCGTTTGGAAAACCAGGATAGTTTTCCAGGCCTTCCGTTTGCAGGATTTGTCCGCCTGGAGTCAGCTGTTCGAACATCATGACGGAACATCCGGACCGGGCGAGGTACAGGGCCGCCGTCATTCCGGCTGGCCCCGCGCCGATTACAGCGACATCAGAACGATGGATCATCGATGCCCTTCGTGGCGAACATACGTTTTATTACGTCTTTGGAAACCGCGCCGGTTACCTGCTCGATGGTGTCGCCGCCCTTGATCAAGATCATGGTGGGAATGGAGCGAATGCCGTACGCCTGCGAAGTGGCCGGATTTTCATCCACATTAAGTTTGCAGACTCTTACGCGGCCTTCGTATTCCTTGGCCAGTTCGTCCAGCACGGGAGCCATCGCCCGGCAGGGACCGCACCAGGGCGCCCAGAAATCTATAAACACCGGTAAATCGGACGATTCGATAACGCTCCCAAAATTGGCGTCGGTCAGATTTTCCACAGCCATATCATACTCCTTTTTATTAGCGCCAATCCAATATCGGCCATATTCGAAGATTATTGTCAAGGCCGCTCGCTGTCAAGGCAAATAACGCCCCGGCTATCGTCCGGCATCCTCGCGCCCCTGGGTATCGCTTCGAGATCCAGCTTATGCGCGAGTCCGCGGCGAGCGATTTCCCAGCCGTTATAAGCGATCATCGCCGCGTTGTCCTGACAATGCTTTTTTTCGGGCGCGAGAAAGGGGATACCCAGGGACGCGGCCAGCTCGCCCAGTTTTTGCCTGATCCGGCTATTCGCGGCAACTCCGCCGGCCAGCCAGATCGCGGCTGGTTTCCGCGTTCGCGCTGCCCTTTCGGTCTTGATTGTCAGGGTATCCGCGATGGCTTCGTTCAGGGAGGCGCAAAAATTATGGATATCCCGCTTTGTTTCCAGCTTTTCCCTGGCAAGTTTTATCGCGGCGGTTTTTAAACCGCTAAAACTGAAATCCAGATTATCGTTGTCCGTAAATGGCCTGGGCAAGTCGAAGGTCGCGGTTCCATCTTTTGCGAGCTCGTCAATTCTCGCTCCGGCGGGGTAGGGCAGATTAATGGCTTGCCCAATTTTGTCAAAAGCTTCCCCAGCCGCGTCGTCGAGGGTTTGCCCAAGCTCTTCGAAGTCGACGGCGGAGCGTATCCAATATAAATGGGTATGACCGCCGGATGCCAGAACTCCAAGAG
>CAMWPE010000057.1 GCA_947176055.1 uncultured Desulfovibrio sp. | reverse complement strand
GTCTCGCGTGGGGAGCGTTCTACTGGCTTGTCCAGCGCGATCCGCAGGCATTCGCCGATCGATGGTTGGGAGATTTTTCGCGCGCTACAGGGTATAAAATCGAAATTGAAGACATAATCGTCAACCTGCTTCCCATCCCGTCTCTTTCATTTAGCGAAATTACTCTCGCCGGCAACGGCGTCTCCGCCCGCATTCCGTGGATTACGGTTAGACCCAGCTTCCCGGGGCTTTTGGCCGGCGAAGTCTTTCCCTCCGAAATTATAGTCTTACGGCCCAGGATTCGCGCCGATCTTCCCTGCTCGTTTTTTGACGCCGACGGCCTCAAAGCGTGGTTGCGCAAAGATTTTGGCTTTTTAAAGCAAAAGGAAAAAGACCCGAGCGAAATCAGTCCCATGGAGCTGGGATGCGATTTGCGGATTATAGAAGGACGAATGAGAGTAGCGGACAAAACGGGGATTCGCTACGCGTTTCGGGGAGCCAGAAGCGATCTCTCCATAGGGAACACAGGTCGAGTCGCCGGAAATGTATCCGTCTCATCCATGATCTTCGGACGGAGGGGCGACTGGAACATGAAGCTGGAGCGCGTCGGATGCGACCTTGATGTCGATCCGGCCTTCGAAGACGGCGAATCCAGCTTAAAAATATCCGGCTCGGCTATAGCTTCCAATTACCTGGGAAGAAGCGACTTCAATATTCAATATCAGGGCGGAAGCAAGATAAAAACCGCGACTATCAATTTTAACGGCTCCCTGGATATTGATAGAAATTCCATGCCCGCCTCCCTTTCCTGCAATCTTTCCCAGCTGGCCGGAACGGAGGAAATTAATATCCGCGCGCTGGAGTTTGTCGCGGATCGCGACAGCGGACGCCTGGACGCCGCGGTGACGTTGCCAGTCGCCGATAAATCATGGAGCGCGAAGGGAAGTATTTTTTGCCGCCGCCTGAGTCTTACCCAATGGTTCGGTTTTGCCAGAAATTTGACCCCGGGCTTGCAGCTGGCGATGGACAATATCTTCAACGCATCGATGAAATTCGAGATCTCGCCCAAAAAATTGCAAGCGCGGGATATAGTCGCGGAATGTTCGGGATCGACTTTCAAGGGCGTCGGAGGAGTGGCGGATTTTGCCAAACCCGAAGTGGCGCTATCCCTCAAATGCCAAAAAGCCAATCTCGGACTTATCCTGCCCGAAGCCGTAGGCAAAAATCCCAAACCGCCATATTTTCCGTATCCGCCGCTCACTCCCATGCCAGGCGAGCCTCTCGCGGAGGGGGAGACAGGAATAAACTATGATCTGCGCTTTTTCGCCGATCAGGTAAATTACGGCAATCTACTATTTCAGAAGTCGTCTTTAAGAATTTATCCGGGAGCGATGGACGCGATTCGCATCGAGGACGTTCTGCTCGATTGCCGCGCGGGTTTTTACGGCGGCTCCGTTACAGGCAATTGTATTCTGGGCGCGGATCCTTCGATGCCCCTGAATATTGTCGTCAAAGCCGCGAATATCGATGGCAAAAAGCTTGGGACGAATCTGAAATCCTTTCCTTTCCGTTCGGGAAAGTTCGACGCCTATATCAATGTTTTTAGTAAGGGCAAAGAGCTTAATATATTTTTGCCTAATCTGCATGGAATCGTTTCCATGAAAGGTAAAAGCGCGAAGTTCGATGGCTTGGACGAGACTATTTCGACGTTGTCAGCGCGGGTTGACGTCAAGAACGCGAAAATGAGCGCCGGAAAACTCAATTTCCACGGCAAATGGAGCGGAAAAGCGACTACGGCGTCCTTCGACGCGTCCGCCGGCGTCGCCGGAACCCTGGCCTTCGATGAAAGCGGCCTCGCTTTCAAAAATCTTCCGGCGGAAGCCGAAGCAAAACTGATTAAAGCCGCGGGACAAATTCCGGCCAACACGGATATCCGTTTGAACGGGCGAGCCAATCTGGAAAACGAAAAACTCGAATTGTTAAATTCGAAAATCAGGATCTTCGGCGTTGATATCAACACGACATCCAAACTGGATTTGAAAAAAATAACCGGTTCGGGCTCTTTATCTTTCTCCGCCCCTAATATCGGCGCCGCCCTGAACAAAGCGGGCATTAAAGCCGCCGTGCCCGCAGCTTTCGCGAAAACCAGCTTTAAAGCAAATTTCAGCGCGGGAAAGGACGACTTTAAGTTGAGCGGCGTCCAGTCGTCGTTTGGTTCAGTATCCGTGTCAGGCGATCTGGAATATAAAAAACGGCGGACGAGACCCTTTTTCGCTTTTAATCTGAATGCCGGAAACATTGAGTTTCAGTCTTCGGGAGACAAAAAGACAGTCTGGAGTTTTCCATTCATGCGGGAATTCGACTGCCAGGGAAGGTTGAAAATCAAAAGCCTCAAAGTGATGAATTACAGAATAGGCAACCTGGATCTGCCGCTGACCCTGGAGAATGGGAAAATGAGCGTGTCTCCCCTGGCGGCGACTTTTTACGGCGGAGCCGCTAAGGGAACCGCCGCCGTCGATTTTAGCAAGGGACTGGCTTTTGACACCAATCTCAATTTAACCGGAATAAACCTGCCGGATTTCGCCAGGGACAGCAAACTGCAAAGCTCCGTCCGGGGCATGGCCGCGGTTTACGCCAATCTTCGCGCCGGCCTTTCCGGCACGGACAATCTTGTTGGGAAATTGAACGGCAAATGGTCCCTGTCCGCGAGCAACGGCTTCTGGCAAAACCTGAAAAATGGCAAGCCGGATGGCCGGGCGATAAATTTTAAAAAATTGTCCGTCTCCGGAACGATAGCCGACGGAACCTTGCGAAGCTCCGATTTCAAACTGGAGGATCCGGATCTGAAAGTCGACGGCAAGGGCTGGGTTAATTTGCTTAATGACAAGCTCGAATGCGATTTCAATATCGATATGAGCGGGCTGCCGGAATTTCCCTTGAGACTATACGGCGCGATAAAGGATCCCAAAACATCCATAGGCGCCGGCCGTATGGCGCTCAACGCCATCGCGGGAATCGGGACAGGGTTTGTGAATATGGTCGGGGGAATGTTTAGCGGGATAGGGAAGCTGTTCAAGTAAGCGGGGAGAACGGTTGAAATAAACCGTTGACCGTCAAGACAACAGGGAACGTAAAAGGACTGTTTTAAAGCGATGAACAATCCGGATCCTTTCGCGCGCTCCGGCGACTATACATTATATCATGGCGACGCCGTAGAGATTCTGAATCAATTGCCCCGAGAGAGCGCGGATCTGATCTTCGCCGATCCGCCTTATAATCTTTCAAATGATGGGACAACCTGCCACTCGGGAAAGAGGGTTCCCGTCAATAAAGGCGACTGGGACAAGAGCGCGGGGATCGAGGCGGATTTTGAATTTCATACCCGCTGGATAGAAGCCTGTCGGGGCGTCCTTAAGCCGGACGGGACGATCTGGATTTCGGGCACCTATCACAGCGTGTTTTCCTGCGGTTTCGCCCTGCAAAGGGGAGGCTGGCATATACTTAATGATATTGCCTGGTATAAGCCGAACGCGGCGCCCAATCTGGCTTGCAGAATGTTCGCGGCTTCGCACGAGACTTTAATATGGGCGAGAAAAAGCAAAGACGCGAAACATTATTTCAATTACGCCGAATTAAAGGCGACGAAATTCGAAGGCGATATCTTCAAGAAAGAAGATCGTCAGGCCCGAAGCGTCTGGTGTATTCCCACACCGGGAAGCGGCGAAAAAAAATATGGCAAGCATCCCGCGCAAAAACCTTTGGCTTTGCTTGATAGAATCATCCTGGCCGCGTGTCCGCCACAAGGATTGGTCGCGGATCCGTTTTGCGGGAGCGGGACGACCGGCGCGGCGGCTTTAAAACGCGGCGCGAAATTTATAGGAATCGATAATTCCCGCGATTATCTCGAAAAACTCGCTTTGCCTAGGCTGGAGGAAGTCGTCCGTAAGGATCGGGGATAATTGGGTTGACGAAGGGATAGCCACGCTTTTTACGCCAGGAAGGAATTTTTGCGGCGAATATTAAACTTAAAATAAAATGGCGGAAAAGGTGGGATTCGAACCCACGTGCCGGCTATTAACCGGCAACCCGATTTCGAGTCGGGCGCGTTACGGCCGCTTCGCTACTTTTCCGCTTGCCGGACAATATAATCCGCTTCGCGAAGTTTGGCAAGGCGTCAGGCAAGAGCTACGTCAAGACACATCATCAGGACGAAACCCAGCGTAAGGCCCATCGTCGCGAGATCGCCGTTGCCGGAGGCGTGGGATTCCGGAATGACTTCCTCGGCTGTGACGAAGATCATCGCTCCGGCCGCGAATCCCATGGCCCAGGGGAGCATGTTTACCGCGAAGGAAGCCACGATAGCGCCGAGAATCGCGGCCAGAGGCTCCACGACTCCCGATAGCTGGCCAATGAAGAAAGCTTTATGCCGCGAATAACCCTCGCGCAGGAGAGGCAAGGAGACGGCCATGCCTTCCGGCAGGTTTTGAATGCCGATTCCTAGCATGAGAATAACCGCTCCGGCGACGCCAAGCTCCGGATCGATGGCCGCCGCGCCGAAAGCCACGCCCACGGAGAGCGCTTCGGGGATATTGTGCAGGGTAATGGCGAAAATCAGCAGAAAGCTTTTTGGCAGTGCGCTCGGCCTGCCGTCATGCAAATTTAGTCCCGCGTGCAGATGCGGAATCAGATAATCCATTCCCCGCAGAACGAGAGCGCCCAGCAGGAAGCCAGCGGCGGGCGGCAGGAAAGACCAGCGTCCCCAGACAGGTCTGGCAAGTTCCAGACCGGGCAATAACAGGGAAAAGAAGGAAGCCGCGATCATGACTCCGGCCGCGAAACCTAGCAGGCCATCGAGCGTTTTTCGCGAAAATTCTTTTTTTAGATAAACCGCGGCCGCGCCAAGACTGGTGAAAAGCCAGGTTGCGAGACCGGCAAGCGCCCCCGCGAGAACTGGGTTAAACGCTTCGACGGGCATGACAAACTCCGGAAGAATTATAATTTTATTTGAGAAGCGCGGACAGGATAAAGGGGTTCCGGCGCTTTGAAAAGAATGTCTCATAGATAAATACTCCGGTAAAATCCAGGACGGAATATTTACGCCTTGCCATCGCGCGCGAAGCGAAAAGCGGGGGAGCCGACGCCGCGATCCGTCGCCAGTTTGTCGACTTCGTCGGCTTCCGGACGGACAAACGCTTCGCCTTCCAGCTCGTATTCCTTCGCGCGGACAATCTCTCCATTGATAGAAACAGCCGATTCGCGGCGCGAAAGAATTACGCGCTCAATTTTTTGAATCCGGATACCCAGGGTGTGCGTGTGCCGGAAAACGGCAAGGGTTGTCCGTTCCTCGTCCGGAGGCGCGCACAGAACGCGCAACAGGCCGGAGGGGCGATTTTTTTTGCCTATGCCGGAGAGGTAGATTACGTCGAGGACGCAATCTAGGCCGGAGAGGGCCCTTATGGCCGCGCCAGTTTCCTCGCCGCTTAAATGATCGAGGTTCGTTTCCAGCTGGATGATCATTTCTTTTTTCATAGGGCGTCCCCGGAGTTCGCGTCTTGTTTAATAAACGCGCATGAAGTATTATCGCCTCGAATCCGCGAAAAGGCAAAAAGCGCGACGCGCGCGAAAGCGGCGGATCGCGACCGGAGTTTTTCCCGCGAACAGCGCGATAATTCTATGGCGGACGCGGCAGAGACAGCGGATTTTGGGACATGGCGCTCTTGCGTTATCCCGGAGCGAACTTCCGCCGGAGTAATTTCAAGCGCTATACGCTCTAAAAACGTCGCCGCCAAGGGAGTAAAAATGCTGGTGAGAAACTGGATGACGCCCGAAGTCATTACCGTCAGTCCTGACACGTCCCTGCTCAAGACCGGGAAGATCCTCAAGGAAAGCAATGTGCGCCGTGTGCCGGTGGTTGACAAATCCGGCGCGGTAATCGGCATTATTTCCGACCGGGATGTCAGGGACGCGTCGCCATCCAAGGCTACGACCCTCGATATGTACGAAATGCACTATCTGCTGGCCGAAATAAAAGCGCGCCAGATTATGACCAGCGATCCCATAACCATAAAGTCCTCCGATACGGTGGAAAAAGCCGCGATGATCATGCTCGATAACAAGATCGGCGGCCTTCCGGTAGTGGACGACGGCAAGCTGGTCGGCATAATCTCCGATCAGGACGTATTCAAGGCGCTGGTTAATATCAGCGGGGCCCGCGAAGGCGGAGTGCAACTGGGCATCTCCCTCGAAAACAAGCTGGGAGCCATGCGGCCCGTGCTCGATCTGATCCGCAATCGCGGCGGTCGCATTATCTCGATACTTTCGGCGAACAACGACGGCGGCGAGCGAACGATTTTCCTGCGCATCAAGAGCATGGAAAGTCGGGAAGAGGAAGACGCCCTGATCGAGGAAGTGAAAAAGCATTGCGATCTCTTGTATTGGGCCCGCAACGAAGTTCATTTTGCCTGACACGGAGGCGGCGCGCGTCAGCGCGGCTCTTGCAAAAAAAGTTTAATTATGGCATAAACAGATCGAAGCGTTTATAGCAATGTCCGGCCGGATTTTATCCGGTCGCATGCGCCGGCACAATCCCGTTCCGGCCCGGTAAGCAGAATATGTCCAAGGAGGACGCGCGCATGGCTGAAATCACCTATAAAGGCAAAAGCTTTGAAGTGGACGAAGACGGTTTTCTGCTTCGTTTCGATGACTGGTGCCCCGAATGGATGGAATATGTCAAGGATTCCGAAGGCATCTCCGAAATCACGCCCGATCATCAGAAGATTCTTGATTTCCTCCAGGATTACTACAAGAAGAACGGCATCGCCCCGATGGTCCGCATTCTGTCCAAGAACACCGGTTACAAGCTGAAGGAAGTTTACGAGCTCTTCCCGTCCGGCCCCGGTAAGGGAGCCTGCAAGATGGCCGGTCTGCCCAAGCCCACCGGTTGCGTATAGACTGATATTCTCACATGGAAAGCGGGAGAGTCTTTTCTTCCGCTTTCCCGTATTTCCCCGCCTGTTCCAGTCCCGCATGCTCTCCCATTCGTCAACAAAACGCAAACCCAGCGGTCTTCCGGGCCGCCTCCGTTCGTCATGTCCGAAGAATTTTTAGAGATGCCGGAACCGAAAGAGCCGGAAAAGCCGAAAAAAAAGTCTTTTTCCTGGGGAAAGGTTTTCCTCTGGTTATTTGGATTGGTCTTTTTTTGCGTCCTGCTGGCCGGAGGCGCCGCGGCCACCCTGCTGTATTGGGCGTCGAGAGATCTTCCCAATATCTCAAAAATTTCCGATTACAATCCGCCGCAGGCCACTACCATCCTCGCGCGCAATGGCGAAACCCTGGGCACGCTTTATCATGAGAAGCGCTATGTCATCTCGCTCAAGGAGATGTCCAAATTTTTGCCCCTGGCTTTTCTGGCCGCCGAGGACGACGGATTCTACCGGCATATGGGCGTGGATCCCATAGCGATCCTCCGGGCCGCGATCAACAATTTTCGGAAGGGACACGCGGGCGAGGGCGGAAGCACAATTACGCAACAGCTCATCAAACAGCTCCTGCTGACTTCCGAGAGAAGCTATACGCGCAAAATGAAAGAGGCGATCCTCGCCTATAGGATCGAAAAGGATCTGACCAAGAATGAGATATTAACAATATATCTCAATCAAATTTATCTCGGCGACCACGCCTACGGCGTGGAGGCGGCGGCCAGGACCTATTTTGGCAAGCACGCCTCCGATCTCACCCTGGCCGAATGCGCCGTGCTGGCCGGATTGCCCAAGGCTCCCACGCGATATAATCCATTCAAGGCGCCCGAGGAGGCGAAAGACAGGCAATTATATGTGCTGGGCCGGCTTCGCGATCTCAAATGGATCAACGAACGGGAATACGAGGCCGCGAAGGCGGAGCCGCTCGTGTACTGGAGCATGCCCGACGGTATGACCGGCCCGGCGCAATGGTATATGGAGGAAGCGCGCAGGCTGTTAATCGAATTTTTCACCGAGCCCAATCTCAAGGCTCTGGGAATAGAGACTACGAAGTCCGGGGAAGATTACGTTTACGAAGCCGGACTGACGGTTTACACGGCGATGGTTCCATTCCAGCAGGACGCGGCCGGCGCGGCTTTGCGCCGGGGACTGGAGGAGTTGGACAAAAGGCAGGGTTGGCGCGGTCCCGTCTCGCGGGATTCCGGCGTTACGGCGGAAGAATTCCAGAGCGGGCATGACTTCGCGCCATACGAGCTGGGCGGCGACGCCTGGGTTCAGGCCCTGGTCACAAAAGTTGAGCCGCAGGCCGCTTACGTGGCCCTTGGAAAGGGCTATACGGGCGTTATTCCAGTCGCGAACATGTCCTGGGCCAGAACGCCCAACGCGCGGGTGGCCGCGCAGTCGGCTCCGTCTGTAAAAAACGCCGGCCTGGTAGTCAGGCCCGGCGATCTGATCTGGGTCTCGCTGGCCAAACCAAAGGCGGCCAAAGGCGAAACGGCGCCGGAATTTGATCCCAGGAGCGTAAAACGCGACAAACCGGTCGTTTTGCGGTTGCAACAGGAGCCGCTTGTGCAGGGCGCCCTGGCCTCCATCGAGCCGCAGTCCGGAGATGTTGTGGCGCTCATCGGCGGTTATAGCTTTGGCGACAGTCATTTCAACAGGGCCACGCAGGCCAGGAGGCAGCCTGGCTCAAGTTTCAAACCCGTCGTTTACTCGACCGCGCTCGATTTCGGCTTTACGCCGTCGTCGATAGTGCTGGACGCGCCCCTCGTCTATGTAAATCCCTATACGAACGAAGTCTGGCGTCCGTCCAATTACGAGCATAATTACAAGGGCGAGTTGCCGCTCTGGCGGGCCCTCGCGCTTTCCCGCAATACCTGCACAGTGCGCCTCGCCCAGGCGGTGGGCATCGATAATGTCATCGACCGGGCCAAGGCGCTCGGACTGGAGCCGCGCTTTCCTCGCGAACTGGCGATCAGCCTTGGAGCGGTCGACGTTTCGCCGCTCAATCTGACGCAGGCTTACGCGGCTTTCGCGAATCAGGGACAGGGCGTAAGACCGCGCATTATTTTCAAGATCCTGGACGCCCACGGCAAAGAATTATATTTGCAGGAACCGGAGCATTGGCAGGCGCTTTCGCCGCAGAACGCGTACATGATCGCCATGTTGCTGAAGAATGTGGTAGAGGCTGGCACGGGAACCAGGGCGAAGATCGATGGCCGGGTCATCGCCGGCAAGACCGGTACGACAAACGACGAGCGCGACGCGTGGTTCGTAGGCTTTAGTCCGTATCTGGTTACCGGCGTGTACGTGGGTTACGATCAAATTCGTTCCCTGGGCCGGCTGGAGCAGGGCGGACGGACGGCGGCGCCAATTTTCCGTTATTACAGGACGATGGTCGAGGATCTATACGAGGCGCAGGATTTCGCGATGCCGGACGGGATAGTCATGGATGGCAAATTCGCCTATCGCGCCGACGAGCCGCGACAGGGAATGTCGGCCACGGACGGTTATCGCGGCGGGGGCGCCAGCGCGGGCGGAGGCGAGGACTCCTCAGCCGGGGCCGAAGACCTGATGCGCCAGATGTTTTAGAGTTCGCGATGATTCCCTACGATTCGCTTATCGTCTTCGCTTATCCTTGGGGCAAAAGGGCTGTAAAAAAGCTGGAAAAGGGCAAGGACTGGCATACCAACGAAGGAGTCTTGCGCGCGGCCGACGTACACGAAGCAGGCTACGGCGACGTAATCGAAACCAGTCTGGGTACGCCCGTCCGCATCGAAAAGGCGACGCTGTTTGATAGATTGACAGGAATCAAGCGGCGCACGCAGATCGTATATCCCAAGGATATAGCCTATATTTGTCTGAAACTGGGCGCCGGACCGGACCAAAGAATCATTGAGGCCGGATGCGGTTCCGGAGGCCTCACCGCCGCGCTCTCATGGCAATGCGGACCGAGCGGGGAAGTGATAAGCCATGACGCTCGCGAGGAATTTGTCAAACTCGCCCGGCGCAACCTCGAATGGGCCGGTCTGGGCGAAAACACGCGAATTTATTGCCGGGACATAGCCGAAGGCTTCGTCGAGGGGGACGGCGACGCTCTGTTTCTGGATGTCCGCGAGCCCTGGCTCTATCTGGATCAGGCTTTCGCGGCGGTAAAACCAGGGGCGACGCTTGGTTTTCTCGTTCCGACGACGAGCCAGATCGATTCGCTCTTGCGCGCGATGGAGCGACGGCCGCTAGGCGAGATTGAAATTAGCGAAATATTTATTCGCGACTGGAAGCCTTTGCCGGATCGCTTGCGCCCTCGCGACCGGATGATCGCCCATACCTGTTTTCTCATTTTTTGTCGCAAGGAGACGGCGTCGGAAAAATTCGCGGCTTACGGATCTCTGGACACGCGCCAACGGAAACAGGCCGCGGCCCGCGCGGCCCGCCTTGAAAGCGCGGACGAAGACAGGGACGAGGAATAAGGAATAATTTCGCCAAGGGCGAAAAATAAGGCCGGAGTTTCCGGCCTTTTTGTTTTAGCCCTTTTTCGCTTCGCGGCTTCAGCCGCGCAATTTTATTTCTATTTGATTCTTTTCATCCGGCGCGTTGGCCTTCCCAGCCAGCGCGAAGACGACGGCGTCCGGCGCCGTAGCTTTTACGAGAATCGTTTTGCCGGCGTTCGCGGCTCCCCAGCTCAAGCGGCCCTCGCGACATTGGTCGCGGGGCAGATCGCCGGTCAGAGCCATGGGATTCGCGGAATAAAAGAATTTGTTCACGCCTTCGTCCAGAACGCGGCCAAACTCCGTCCACTCGACGTAATTGGCGCCGCGCTTGAGGAGAGGCGATAATTTTCCCTGTTTCAGACGGCCCACAGTGTAGGGGAAAGCCGTTTCCCCGCCTTTTTCGCCGCGGTTGATCATGCCCATGGGCTCGCCAGGCAGGGAGTTAAGAAGGCCGATTGCCACGCCGGTTTTGAGGGTTGGCGCTTCCGGATTGGCCGGATCGGGCAAAATGGGAGCATGGAGAATTATCCGGTCTCCGGCTGGATTGTCCGCCATAATGCGGTCTATCTTTTCTTGAAAGCATTGACGAACGATGGGCGATTGGGAAGAATTCCCGGCAAGGATGACATGAAACACTTTAGGCTGGAGATCCGCCTTTTTCATGGCCTGACCGAAGGTCGTAAAGAATTTTTCGACGCCCAGCCCTATCCGCTTTTGAGCATGGCCCGCAGGGCCGGGACATCCGGGTCGAGTTCGATATTCGGAACGACCTTGCCGCTGGCGGACGCGAAGGTTGTCTTGATAGTTTCTTCGTTTCCGTCGCTCCCTGGCGAGGACGACGGGGCGTTTTTAAGCATGTCAGCTAAATCTAAATTAATTTTGTCAATCGTCGCGTTAATCATGTCAGTTAAATCAATTGTCTCTTTTTCTTTGGCGCCGGTGTGGGAGGAGGCGATATTTTGTTCTGAAATATTGGCGTCCGCTGTCGCAAACTTGTCGCCTTCCCATATATGCCGCAACTTCTCTCCCAGCGTGTAGGAATTTTCCCTGGCTATGGCCCCGCCGGCGAACAATTCCTCGAACCCGGGAAAATGCGGGAAAATATCGCGGCGCTCGAAGGGGATGACGTCGCCGCCATTGAGAAACTTGTCCCTGTTGGCCTTTACAGTCTCGTAAACCATGAGCCGGACCAGCTCCTCTCCGCCGAGCGAGGGATCGCCTGCGGTATCGAGGATGTCGACCACCTTCTCCCAACCCTTTACTTCTTCCTCCTCCTCCGTAGGCAAGCGATACAGACCGATGGCGAAATCCGTAG
>CAMWPE010000056.1 GCA_947176055.1 uncultured Desulfovibrio sp. | reverse complement strand
TTTCAAAAACCGGGCGGTAATTTCCGCGCTCCCTATTTCGCTTATAAAATTTGACATGATAGATCCGGTTATTTAACGGGTAGCGGAGATTTTTGCTGATCGCTTCGCGCGGCGCGCAGACGCGCGACGCCGGAGGCGAGATTCCTGATTCTGCCGATATAGCCGTTCCTTTCGGTTATGGAAATAGCTCCGCGAGCATCGAGCAAATTAAATGTATGGGAGCATTTGAGGCAGTAATCATAGGCCGGCAAGGGAAGATTTTTATTAAGCAGTCGCAGGCATTCCTTTTCATGGGCATTAAACTGCGCGAGCAACATATCGGCGTCGCTTTCGTCGAAATTGTAACGCGATTGCTCGATTTCGTTTTGGCGATAAATCTGGCCGTATGAAACGTTCTTATTCCATTTCAAATCATAGACGGAGTCGACGCCCTGAAGATACATGGCGAGCCTTTCCAGGCCATAGGTCAACTCGACGCTTACGGGACGGGCGTCGATGCCGCCGATTTGTTGAAAATAGGTAAATTGGCTAACTTCCATTCCGTCCAGCCATACTTCCCAGCCCAAGCCCCACGCTCCCAGGGTGGGAGATTCCCAATCGTCTTCCACGAAGCGGATATCATGCTCCGCCGCTTTAATGCCAAGAGCGGCGAGACTTTGCAAATACAGATCCTGAACATTGTCCGGAGACGGTTTTAAAATGACCTGAAACTGGAAATATCTTTGCAATCTGTTGGGATTCTCGCCATACCGGCCATCCGTCGGGCGCCGCGAAGGCTCGGCGTAGGCCGCGCGCCACGGCTCCGGACCGAGAGCGCGGAGAAAAGTCGCGGGATTAAATGTCCCCGCTCCGCATTCCACTCCGGAAGGCTGTTCGATAACGCAACCTTGAGCGGCCCAGAAAGTCTGGAGCGTCAAGATGACATCCTGAAAATACATTGCCTCTCCTTTACGAGCGTCTAAAAAAGCCGTTATCCCATTTAAGACCGAGATGATATTCTATAAAATTGTCTATTAATCGCGAGCAGGCGCGCCTATCGGGTCCGGTTAGCGAAAAACCCGTCCAGTCCGCTGGTTCGACCGACGACAGGGCGCGCAGATTGGCGAGCGCGACGGGGGAGAGCGCGACGCTTCCGCGACGATCGCCCGGATTGCATCCCCCGCAATAGAGCCGGCCTTCCTCCGCATGGAAAAAAGCCTCGCCGTTGGGATGGCATCCGCACCTCGCGCAGCGATTCAGGTTAGGGGCGTAACCAAGAAGTCGCGCGAGACTTATCCTGAAAAACCTAGCCGCCATAGGATCCGGCGTTTTTTCGCGCTCCAGCCAGCGACGCAGATTTTCCGCGAGAGAGAAACATTCCGGCGCGGCGTCAGCGTCAATATCCGCCGCTTCCATAAAACGGAGGCAATTAAATCCCAGGCCCATGGATCGCCAGTTCGTCCGCAGGTTTGCCGGACTTTCAATCAGCGACGCTTCCAGCATATTTATATAATTATTTCTGGAAGAAGTTTTTAGCCTGACGTCTATGGTATTAAAAGTGTCAAGGCAACCGCAGAAACGGACCTTGCTCTTCGCGGCGCCGAAAGCGAAAGCGGTCGCGAGCCCTCGCTCGCGAAAGAGGATTCTGACCCACATATCCGCTTCGTGAAATAAACCATGACGAAGGATGACGCCGCGATCGCTCCATTCCATCAGGACTCGTCTTTTGGCGGGAAAACAATCGTCTTGACCTGACCGGAGGATCCAGGAGGCGGAAGATCGGCGCCGTCATAACGGAGGCGCACTCCGCCGGCGTTGCCGAGCTTTAGTTCCAGGCTTTTGGAAAAGGAAAGGGCGAAGGTGTCGCCTTTGCGCAATGAGAATTGACGCGTGTCGGTTTTATCCGCGTTGGAGTGGACCCAGCATTCTTCAACGGCCGTAATAATCAGGTTGTGCGGCTCCGCCGGATCGGGAGGCCGCGAGACTGTCGAATCGGAAGCCGGGATTGAGCGCTCCTCCGTCATCGCGGCGTCCCGGGGTTCGGACTTTTGCTCAAGCAATTCTTTTATGGGAGCGGCCGGAGGAGTCTCCTGGATAGGCGTCGGAGCGACTTCTGGTTTGTATTCGGGCGCGGCGGATTTTTCTTCTTGAGGGGAGGAGTCTTTCCCGGCCAGATACGCGTCGGCGCGAGGCAATTTTGTTGAAATATCCGGCTCGGGAGCTGATTCTCGCAGCCATTGATCAAAATAACCTCTGGAGTAGGCGTAATACGCCCCGCCGGCCAGGAGACATAAAATAAGGAAAAAGACGAGTCCTTTGCCTCCGGAACTTTTTTTGGGCGACGGCATAAAAATTTCGTCGCCGCCGGACGCGGACGTCATTCCGGCGCTGGATTCCGGTTTGCTTTCCTTTTGAATCTCGGGGCGAGCGAATGTTTCTGGATTGTCCTGTCGCTCCGCTTGGGTTCGCGGCGCTTTCGGGGTTTTGCGCGACGATTTTTTCGCGTCTTTTCGTTCTTCGTCGTCTCCCTCGAGCGCTTTGCGTATTTGTTCTTTGTCCAGGCCAAGAAAGGACGCGTAGGAACGAATGAATCCTTTCGCGTAAGCCATGTGCGGCAGGGCTTGGACATCGCCTTCCTCGAGCGCCTTTATTTGTCGCGGCATTATTTTTAGACGTCCCGCCACGTCGTCTATGGAAAGCCCGCGCTTTTCCCTTTCGGCGCGCAATAGCTCGCCCAAATCCTTAAAATTCATTAATACGCTCCGTTTAAATCAATAAGATACAAATTTGGTAATTAAGCGATAAGCCGGGTCGCGCCCGGGACGAAATTCCCGTCGCGAGACGGAGACCGCGACGGAATTCAGAGTCTTACGTCTATCACCGCTTTATTTCGCAATTGCTTGGAGTAGTCTTCAAATCGCCCCCGGGCTTTGGGCGCGCGGAGGATAGCGTCGATTTGGGGAGCAGCTTCCTGGAGAGACATGGGTTTTTCCTCGCCGCCGCCCGGACGGAAAAGTCGCACTTGCGCCTTATGTCCCTGTAGATTGAAAATTTCCGTCACGTCGCCGGGACGCATATTATTCAGTCTTTCCTCCCATTCGGGATTGAGACGATTCCATTCCACCGGACCGGCGTCGCCGCCTTTGTCCTTGTTTGGCGCGATGGAATATTTCGCGCAAGCTTCCTCGAAGCTCATGGTTTTCGCGCGGATCCGAGCGGCTATGGCTTGAGCGTCGGCTTTTGGCGAATAAACCAGGACGCCCATATGCAGTCCGTCCTTTTTATATAACTTGTCCTTGTTGGCCTCGTAATATTTGCTGATCTCGTCAGGAGTCACGATGACGCGGCGTCCGACTTCCATGGCCATTACTTTTTGGCGCAAAACGCTTTTTTCAATAGTTTTGCGAAGAGCGGCGGGGGTGAGTTTTTGTTTGGCCAGTTGCTCCTCGCACTGCTTTTTCGTCATTCGTCTTTCTTTCATTACCCGCGTGATTTCGGCGTCGATTTCGCTGTCGGACACTGTCGCTTTTAATCTTTTCGCCTCCTGGGCAACCAGAATATCCAGAATCATCATATCAAGAACGCGCTGGAAAATTTCCCTGGTTTCCTTCGATTTCGCCGGATCTCCGGGATTTATCCGGGCGCGGGCGAATTCGGGCAGGGCTTCTTTTTGCAAATCGAACATGGTTATGACCTGTCCGTTCACAGTGGCCGCGATCTTGTTAACCTGCGCGGCTTGAGAGGGAGCGAAGAACAAAGAAAATATTAATGCAAGGGCGAAAGTAAGAACCCGCATTTATACTCCCAAATAGGTTGCGAGGTTGCGGAAATGTCCTCAAAAGCGCGCGAAATCGACCGTTTCGCGCCCATCTTAATCTCAAATCTGGCCGTTCGCAAGCGGCTAAAGTCCAAAGCGGCGATCTCTCCCGCTTCGGGCGTATATGTTCTTTATTTTCCTGTTTGGCTGGGGGTTGCGGATTGTTCGAGGACATTTTTTAAAACGGCCGATCCGGTCGAGTCCACATCCCGCCATTTCAGATCGTCTTCCGGCCTGGTCCATACAAGCTCGCGAATAAATTTGAGCCGCAGGCCGGCGTTGCTGGATTTTTGGTCGCGAAAGGCTCCAACCTTTTTGCAGATAAACACATGAGGCGTTTTGATATCCTGACCGTCGTTGGTAAAAAAGAAAAAAAGATAATTTTCGTCCGCGCCCAAAAATTTCTGGCAATAAGCGTCGTAGGTGCGCAGACAGGCTCCGCCCGCCGAGATATTCACGATCTCCGGTTTTGGTCTCTTCTGATCCTGATAATAATGGGCTAACAAAGCCAGCAATTTTCTCCTGCCCGTCGGGGGATTTTGATCAATCAGCATGAGTCCCGGCATCATGACCCGGTCGCATTGGCAACGGGCGTGCAGACGCAATCTTTTAATTGAAGAAGGGAAGGAGAGCCGCAGGAGCAAACCGGATGGCAGATTGTTCTTTTTCAGCTCCGAATCAACGATAAAAGCGCGTCCTCCGTATTCCATGCGCGATTTAGCGCCTTTTGGGGCGACGTTATCGACCTGAAAAAGATATTCGCATTCCGGCGCGGCCGGAAAATTGGAAGTAGGCGAAAGATCAAAAGCGT
Organism: uncultured Desulfovibrio sp.; assembly: GCA_947176055.1. Lineage (GTDB taxonomy): Bacteria > Desulfobacterota > Desulfovibrionia > Desulfovibrionales > Desulfovibrionaceae > Desulfovibrio. The sequence goes on along the minus strand of CAMWPE010000056.1, from coordinate 7,201 downwards.
CAACAAGGAATTGCGCCTGATAATTGGCGTAGATGGCGGAAAATCTGCCTATAAGGGTCGCGTCCGCGAAATTGCACTTATCGAGAGGAAGCAGCGATTTTATATGAACGGCGCTCCGGCTCTGGATGGCGCGCTGGATAACGTCGTCCAGCTCGGGACGCCATACCTGGTAGATTTCGCTTTCAAAGTTACGCATGAAGACCATTCTTTCGCGCCGGTCGCCGGGCATTTGTCGTCAGCGGGGACTGGGCTGGGGAATATCGCGACATTGGGGAGACGGACCCGGGCGGCGCGAAATTTAAATATAGCATCTTTGCCGTAAAAACAAGGCGACAGTATGGGATCCTCGCGGCAATACGCGGTCCGGCGAATCGGCGAAGCGCGGATTGGCTTGTCATTGACGAGTCAGGATATTCAGTCTTCCCGGGAACCGTCGTCCGCTCGCGCTCGTCGCCCGCAATAGGCGCATTCGTCCATTTTTAAAAGATTTTCCAGGACTCCGCAGCGATCCGGACTATGTTTCTCGCAGGAATCGAGCAGCGCTTCCAGCGATTTCTTGAGCGCCTTCAAGTCTTCGATTTGGCTCTCCAGATTCTCAATATGCCCGCGAAGCGTCTTATGGACAGGATCGCAGGCGTTTCGCGGCGAGTCCAGAAGATTAAGCAGGATTTCAATTTCCTGGAGATTTATCCCATGCCGGCGGCAATGCCTGATAAAATTAAGCCGCTCCACATCTTTCTCGCCGTATTCGCGGTAGTTCGACGAGGAGCGTTCCGGGGTTGGCAACAACCCCTTCTTCTCATAAAATCTGATAGTTACAACTTTGCAGTCGGCGCGTTTGGCAAGAACTCCAATTTTCATCTTAATCCTTTTGAAAAAGATCTAGACTCTATAGCAAGTATAGAGCTTTGAGTCTGTTTTGGCAAGAATTAAAATTTGTCATTGGGAGACGATTATGAATTAAAATCCCGAGCGGATGGAACCGCGAGACACGTACTTCGCGGGTGACGCAACGTAGGCGGAAGAAGGCGCGTCGCCGCGAATGAGGCCGTCGCGGCGGGCGAAATATAGCTCCGCTCAGCAGTCAAACGCCCGTTCATGAAAAAATTTCGATCGCTATTATCATAAAAGCGATAGTCGCCGGATTAGCTCTCGTCGGCGGAAGCGCGAGGCGATTGACCGTATTCGCGGACGCGATTACCGCCTCGCGCGCGGCCGCGCAACCACCGCTAAAACGGAATTCGCGACTTATCCGATAGCATGTTTCGCTTGAAATTATCCCTTAACGGCGAGACAAATTCCTTTGAGATAATTTCGCGGGCGTCTTGGCCCGCTCCGCTTCGCGCGGCAAAGCCGCCATGGCGGAGCTATTTTCAAACGCTGCCCGCTATAGGAAATGGGTAAGGCGCTTTTTAATTTCAATATATTAAAAGTTTGCAATATACGAAAACTTTATTTACATTTTCTGATTGGAGACAATATTTTTAATAAAACAGAAAGGACTCGTCGATGGACGCGAAACATTTTGGTCTGACGGAAGAGCAAGCCGCGATTAGCCGCCGCGAGCACGGAGCCAATCTTATCGCTCCTCCCCCAAAGGAACCGCTCTGGAAGCAGTATCTGGAGAAATTTAGCGATCCGCTCATTATTATCCTGCTGGTCGCCGGCTGTTGCTCCCTCCTTATTTCCTTTTACGAATATTACGCGTTGAACAAGACCGGAGAAGTGTTTTTCGAACCCGTCGGCATTTTTATAGCCATTCTCCTCGCTACGGGTCTGGCCTTTGTCTTTGAGCAGAAGGCCAACAAAGAATTCGCCCTCCTCAATCAGGTTAACGACGACGAGCCGGTGACGGTTATTCGCGGAGGGAACGCCCGCAATATTCCCAAAAAGGACGTGGTTGTCGGCGATCTGGTCATGCTAAGCGCCGGAAACGAAGTCCCCGCGGACGCCGAGTTGATCGAAGCCATGGCGCTTACGCTGGACGAGTCCACGCTCACCGGCGAGCCAAGCTGTCGCAAAAGCGCCGATCCGGCCGACGCGGATCCTGAAGCCACTTTTCCCACCAACCATGTGTTGCGCGGAACGAAAGTAATGGAAGGCCACGGTCTGGCCAAAGTTTTCGCCGTGGGCGACAAGACCGAGAATGGAAAAGTGTTCAAGGCCGCGCAAATCGATGACAGCGTAAAGACGCCCCTGAACGAGCAACTTGAGGGATTGGGCGATTTGATTACCAAGGCGAGTTACGTTTTCGCCGCGCTGGTAATTGTGGGTCGTCTGATTATCTATTTTGTAAACGGCGGCTCGACGGAAATGGTCGAGTTGATGGCTTATATCCTCCAAAGCGTTATGATCGCTATTACCCTTGTCGTGGTGGCCGTGCCCGAAGGGCTGCCAATGGCCGTCACCTTAAGCCTGGCTTACAGCATGCGGCGCATGCTTAAAACCAATAACCTCGTCCGGAAAATGCACGCCTGTGAAACTATGGGCGCCACGACGGTAATCTGCACGGACAAGACCGGCACGCTTACCCAGAATCAGATGTCCGTCAACGAATTTTATCCTCCGGAACCCGACGCGGACAGGAGCGATAAACTGGCTCGCGGCGTCGCCCTGAACTCCACGGCCCAGTTAAACCTGGAAAACGGACGAGAAGTACTTGGCAATCCTACGGAAGGCGCCCTGCTCCTATGGTTGCACGACAAGGGTCTTGATATCAACGCCCTGCGCGAATCGGGCAAGACACAGGCCGAAATCCCATTCTCCACGCAACGCAAATACATGGCCGTGCAGGTTAAGCTAAATGACGGCAAACGTTATGTGTACGTCAAGGGCGCTCCGGAAATTGTGTTGGGCATGTGCGCGAGTCTGGCCCCGGGGCTGACGAAAGAAGACATCCAGAGGAAGCTCTCCGAATGGCAAAACAGGGCAATGCGGACCCTGGCTTTCGCCTGTCAGGAGCTCGCGGGGGATGAAAACGGCATTGTCGATGGAGAACTGAAAGCGGACAAGCTGGAATTTCTCGGCATTGTCGCCATAGCCGATCCCGTGCGCGCCGACGTGCCTCCGGCTATTCGCGAGGTCCTGGACGCCGGCATCGCCGTAAAGATCGTGACAGGGGACACAACGGGAACGGCCAGGGAAATCGGCAGACAGATCGGCTTATGGAAGGATGGCGACGGCGAAAAGAACATTATAACTGGCCCGCAACTGGCCGAACTGGACGACAAGGCCCTCGAGGAAGCGGTAAAGGATCTGAAGATTATCGCCCGCGCGCGGCCAATGGACAAGGAAAGGCTGGTTCGCGCCCTGCAGCGCAATAACGAAGTCGTGGCCGTAACCGGCGACGGCACCAACGACGCGCCGGCCCTGAAAGCCGCGCATGTAGGTCTCTCCATGGGCGATGGCACTTCCGTCGCCAAGGAGGCCAGCGATATAACCATTGTAGACAATTCTTTCGCGAGCATCGCCCGCGCCGTCATGTGGGGTAGATCCCTCTACGAAAATATCCAGAGATTCATTCTTTTCCAGATGACGGTTAACGTCGCGGCCTGTTTCACTGTGCTCTTCGGCGCATTCATGGGAACGCAATCGCCGCTGACTGTAACCCAGATGCTCTGGGTTAATCTCATCATGGACACTTTCGCGGCCATGGCCCTGGCTTCTCTCCCTCCCAGAGAAGAAGTCATGAGATCCAAACCGCGCGACAGAAATGATTTTATTATCACCAAGCCTATGCAAAAGCGAATAATCGGCGTAGGCGGACTATTCTTCGTTATTCTTATCGGACTTGTCTGGTATATGGAGCATTATAATGTTGGCTCCATAGCCGACTTTTTCAGGGCTCCCGAAAAAACTGTCGTCGGCCTCGCGCCCAAAGAATTGAGTATGTTCTTTACAATATTCGTCATGCTCCAGTTCTGGAACCTTTTTAATGTGAAAGCGTACGCCACCAATCGAAGCGCCCTGCATTTCGAAGGTTGCTCCGGCTTCCTGCTTATCACGGCGATTATCTTTTTTGGGCAGATATTGATTATTACTTTCGGCGGCCAGTTCTTTAATGTTACGCCGTTGAGCGTCGCGGACTGGATCTGGATCATTGCGCTGACCTCGCCCGTTTTATGGATAGGCGAACTCGCGAGACTATTTAGCAAGAAGGCGAAGTCATGATTAACCTCCAAAAAGGTCAGAAAATCGAACTTGGGCTCGAGAAGGTATGCGTGGGTCTGGGCTGGGATCCAAATCCCGGCACAGGATACGATTTTGATCTGGACGCTTCGGCATTCATGTTGGGATCCGACAATAAATTGCCCGCCGACGAATTCTTTGTATTTTATAACAATCAGGAATCTCCGGACAAGGCCGTCGCATCCTCCGGCGACGATCAGACGGGAGGAAATTCCGACGGCGGCGACGACGAAACTCTGACTGTGGATCTCGCTAAACTTGATCCCAGGATTAATGAAATAATTTTTACCGCGTCGATTTACGACGCGGAGCAAAGGAAACAAAATTTTGGGCAGGTGCGCAACGCCTATATCAGGATATACGACGCGATATCGGGCGAAGAACTGGCCAAATACGATCTGGAAGAGGATTTTTCCATCGAAACGGCCATCGAATTCGGACGAATCTATAAAAAAAAGGACATCTGGAAATTTGACGCCATGGGAATAGGCTACAAAGGCGGTCTGCAAGAACTCGTGGACAAGTATGTAAAATAATGCGTTTTCTCGCGCCTTATGGCGCCCGCTAGCGAAGATAACCGCGCGTTATGGCAACTTTGCGACGAGGAGCGAAACGCGCCTGAACTCCCGCGTAATTATCGCTTAAAGGAAATCGCCTCGCCGTTAAGGGATATTTTCAAGCGAAACTTACAATACTGTCCGCAAACGCCGCGGGCGACCGCCCGGGACAAATAACAAAGGAGAAATAGATGGCTATAACGTTGCAAAAAGGTCAAAGGATAAACCTGAAAAAGGATAATGGCTCCAAACTCAACGATTTCTGCGTAGGTTGCAACTGGGGCGCCATTACGAGGGAAAAGAAAGGCCTGTTCGGCTTCGGAACGTCGAAAGAAGTGGAGGATGTCGATCTCGACTTGAGCTGTATCATGGTCGACTCCGACGGCAAGATGATCGATTACATTTATTCTCCGGAATATCGCAAGGAATTCCTCGCTTCCCGCGGCCAAAAGCCCGGTAAGCTCGATTCGGATGACAGGGCTCTTCATCATTCCGGCGACGACAGGAAAGGCGACGCGGACGGCGACGACGGGCTGGATAACGAAATCATCACAGTCGATCTGTCCAGAATATCGCCGCGGACGGAGCAGATTTTCTTTTTCCTGAACAACGCCGGAAAAGGCGATTTTGCGGAAATTCCTTACGCTTCCATCAGAATGTACGAAGGCACGCCGCAAACCGTAAAAGAGGTGTTCGCTACTTATAATGTCGCCAGCGACCCGATGTATAAAGACAAGAGAGCCGTCATCATGGGCAAGCTTTACAAAAAAGACGGGGAATGGAAATTCTCGGCCATTGGCGACGCCACAGCGGACAGCAATCTCTGCGACACCATCGACAGAATCCTTGAAACTTACGCGAGATAAAATATGCGCAAATTACCGGTCTATTTACTGCTCGACACTTCCGGCTCCATGTACGGCGAACCGATCGAGGCTGTTAAAAACGGAGTTCAAATGCTTCTCTCCGCGCTTCGGCAGGATCCTTACGCGCTGGAAACAGTTCATTTGAGTTTGATCACTTTCGATAACAAGGCGAAACAGGTCGTTCCCCTTACCGATATTTCGTCTTTTCAGGCTCCGGATCTCAAGGCGAGCGGACAAACCTCCCTGGGCGAAGCCCTTTCCCTCCTCTCCGAAAGAGTTGACAGAGAGGTTGCGAAAACCACCCAGGAAAAGAAGGGCGACTGGAAGCCGTTAGTCTTTATCATGTCGGACGGCGAGCCGACGGACGATCTGGATCGGGGCATAGAAGAGATGCGCAAACGCAAATTCGGCATAGTAGTGGCTTGCGCCGCGGGCCAGGGAGCCAACGCCGAAAAATTGAAAAAGATCACCGAATGCGTAGTACGGCTGGATTCCCTGGAAAACGAAAGCGTCAAGGAATTTTTCAAATGGGTCTCGGCCTCGGTAAGCGCGAGCAGCGCCAAGGTCGATGCCAATCAGGAAGTGTCGGACATAGACGAACTGCCCCCGCCTCCTGAAGAAGTAATAATAGTTTAAATTACCGCGGCCGCTTCGGGTTCGGCGCGGGCGAACGCGCGGCGCGCTGACGGACCTTCGTCGGCGCCCGTCGCGAAAAGAGCGTCGTTATACCGCATCCGCGACAGGTTAAAAATACTTTTTCCGGTCTACTTGACGGCTTGGCGAAACTCCGGATCAGCGATATTCAGCGCGAAGGTTTCAGGCGCGCCACACTGTTTTTTCACTCGAGTTTGTTTTTTGCGATTCGCTGACAATTTTCGGCGAGCTTCGCTCAAATTATAATTGAGAAATGGTATGAGACGGTTGCCCGTATATATTCTGCTGGATACGTCAGGCTCCATGAAAGGCGAGCCGATCGAGTCCGTGAAAGACGGTCTGCAAACTCTTTTAAGCGCTTTGCGGACGGATCCCTTCGCGCTGGAATCGGCTTATTTATGCCTTGTGACCTTTGACAGGGAGCCTAAATGCGTCGTTCCCCTCGCTAGCGTTGACGAATTTAAGTTACCGGAGTTTGAAACTCCGGATGGACCCACGCATATGGGAGCCGCGCTAGAACTGTTATGCGGGCTTGTGGATAAGGATGTCCGCAAAAATTCGGCCTCGGGCAAAGGCGACTGGAAACCTCTCCTGTTTTTGCTCACAGACGGAAAACCGTCTGACACCCAGGCCTACAGGGAAATAATCGACGAAGTCAAAAAAAGGGATTTCGCGGCCATTGTTCCCTTGGCCGCCGGTATGAAGGCGAAAACGGAGCCATTAAAAATGCTGGCGGATAAAGTCTATGTTCTCCAGAATATGGATCGCAACGATTTCGGCAAATTCTTTCAATGGGTTTCGGCCTCCATCGCGGTGGGAAACAAAAGCGCGGGACTCGCCGACGATCTGGAATTGCCTCCCCCCCCAGACGAAATTATTATTGGGGTCGCTGATACACATCTGACGCTGCCGCCGAACTCTAGGGTGTAGATCGCG
>CAMWPE010000055.1 GCA_947176055.1 uncultured Desulfovibrio sp. | reverse complement strand
TATATTCGTCGACTTTTTCTTCGCTCAATCCGTGGGCCACGGCCCTGGCCGCTGTTTGCGCGTCGAGCAATCCCGCGCACTCCCGCGTTCCCTTTTTGAAAACCGGCGCGGCTTTGAGCCCAAAATGAAGCATTATTTCGTCGGCCTCGCGCATGGTCGCGTCCGTCTCCACGCCGATCGCCGGCGAGGACATATAGTCGCGGGCTGTCTCCTCCGGCTTTTGTTGCTCCGCCAGGCGCCGCAAAATCAAATCCCGCGCTTCGGCGGCCATCATGGAGCGCGGAGCGGCGGAAGCGGCGTAAGCGTGGCCGCCGCCGCCAAGTTCCTTGCATATTTCGCCCACATTGATCGCGTCGACGCGGCTTCGCGCCACAATCTGAATCCTGTCGCCCATTAGCCCAAGGGCAAAGAGGACCGGAAATTTTTCCATTTCCATGAGCTTGTGGGCGAGATACGCGAAATCCCCCAGATAGTGATCAATAGCGGCTTCGGCTATCACCACCTTGATATTGTTGAAAGTATAGGTTTGCGCGGATTCCAGCAGGCTGTTCAGGGCGTGAATTTGAGCGCTGTCCAGCTCGCGCGAGGCCATTTCGTTGATCGCGTTTACGTCCATGCCCTGCTCGAGCAACCACGCGGCCGCCAGGTAGTCGTCAACGCTGGTGGACGAATAGGTAAAGGAGCCGGTGTCTCCGTATATGCCAAGCCCCAGCAAGGCAGCCTCTTCCGGGGTAAGCTTCGCCTTTTTTTCTTTCAGCGCGAGACAGAGCGCCGAAGTAACCGCTCCGGTCCGGAAATCGAAAAGCATGGAAGCGGGGATATCGTCCGGCGCGGGAGGATGATGATCCCAGATTTCTGTCCTTACGCCTTCTTTTTCCAGCAACGGCCGGACGTGTTTCAGCCGTCCCTTTTGGCGGGTATCGACGATTACCAGCGTGTCATAGGCGTTCCAGTCGATATTTTGCGGATCCGCGAAGTTGTATAATTTTTTGTCCAGCTTTTCGTAAACCCGGGCTATGTTCGCTTCCTGCGTGCCCGGAAAAAGCAGCGTCGGAGAATCGTAGAAACGACGCGCGGCCAGCATGGCGGAGAGGGAGTCCGCGTCCGCGTTGGCGTGACAGGTTATAAGCGCGCTCATTTATCGTAATTGCGGGGATGGAATTTTTTATGAATGGCGATCAGCCTCGACGCTTCCACATGCGTGTATATTTGCGTGGCCGCGATGGAGGCGTGGCCCAGCAATAATTGCGCGACGCGCAAATCCGCTCCCCCCTCCAGCAGATGCGTGGCGAATGAATGACGAAAAGTATGCGGAGACACTGTTTTCGCGATTCCCGCCGTCAGAGCGTATTTGCGAATCGTTTTCCAAATCGCCTGCCGCGTCAGTCCTTTGCCGGACGGATTTAGAAAAACATAGTCTTCGGCGGGATGAAAAAGCGGGCGCCATTTTTCAAGGTATTCCAGCAACAGATCCCGCATAAGGGAGTGCATGGGGACGAATCTTTCTTTCGCGCCTTTTCCCCAAACAGAGATCACGCCTCTTTGCGCGTCGAGATTGGGCAACCTCAACCCGGTCAGTTCGGACGCGCGCAAACCGCAGGCGTATAGCAATTCCAGGACGCAACGATCGCGAAAGCCTCCGCGTTTGTCCAGACGCGGCGAGTCGAGGATTTTGACTATCTCCTCGCGGCTTAACACATCCGGCAGGCAAAAGGGCTTTTTGGGACTGTCCAGCAACGCGACCGGACTTTGGGAAATCAGCTCTTCGTCCAGCAGATAGCCGTAAAACGATTTCAGGGCCGACAAACGCCGCTTGATTGTGGTCGCCGCGTTATCTTTCGCCCTTTGCCAGGCCATGTAAAGCAGTATTGTCTCCGGTTTAACCTCGATGAACGAAGCCTCTTCGCCGTCCAGCTCAATTAAAAATATAAGGAAATTGTCCAGATCCTGGCCATAGGCTTCCGCGGTGTTCGCGGAGAGCCCTTTCTGGGCGAGCAGAAAATCAAGCCAGGGCCGGATCAGGCTGGCGGGGACCGGGTTCGCGCGGGATTGAGTCATAGGCCGAGCATAATCTCAAGCGCCGCGACGCGCAAGGCGAGGAAAAGCCGGATTTGACATCCCTCCCTCTCCGGCTGTAATAGCGAATAAAGGGATGGAAGCGAAGATGAGGCGCTGGTTGGCGGAAAGGCTGCACTGGTCATGAGCGACGAACTGGCTTATATTGGGCTTGGATCCAATTTTCCGGACAAGGAGCGGCGAATCGAGGCGGCTATAGACGAAATCGGACGATTGCCCGGTATCGAATTTGTCGCCGGTTCCTCGCTTTACCTGACAGAGCCGCAGGATTACAGGAATCAGCCCTGGTTCGCGAACGCGGTCGTCGCCGTCCGTCCGGCCGACTCCTGGACGCCGGAAAGTTTGCTCGACGCTTTGCTGGAGATTGAAAAAAGGGGCGGCAGAACAAGGGAGAATGTTCCGCGCGGCGGACCCCGGGCGATCGATGTCGATTTGTTGGTTTTCGGCGAAATTGAGACCGCGCGGCGGGAATGCCTTGTGCCCCATCCTCGCGCCCTAACGCGGGCTTTTGTCCTGGTTCCCCTGCTCGAACTTAATCCCGGACTCAAGATCGGCGGCCGCTCGCCGCTGGACGCGCTCTTCGCCCTTGTCTGGCGCCGCGAGGGAAACAGGCTCTATCAGGACGGGGTCAGATATAAAATATGTCCCCGCGGGGCGGGGCGATTGCCAACCGGAACGGGCGCTCCCGGGCGCGATCAAACGCGATAAGGCAGTTTCCCTGTTTCCCGCGTTTCCGGAGAATAATATGTTAAGAATCATTCTCATTCTGGCGGCGATTTACGTCCTTTACAAACTAATCGCCAACGACTGGTTTAAAAGACTTAAACAGCGGGACAAGGAAGAAAAGGAAGAAGTTGATCGCAAGGTAGCCGCGGGGGAAATGGCGAAAGATCCCGAATGCGGCGTCTATGTGCCCATCGATCAGTCGATCTCCGCTCGCGACGGGGATCAGATCTATTATTTTTGCGGTTACGACTGCCGGGACAAGTTTTTGCGTCGTCTGGAAAATGGGCGAAAAATTCTGGACGACGGCGAAAAGTAGCTCCTGTTTTTAGCAACGCCCCAGCCGACGGCTGGCGCGGATGAAAAGCTCGGTCACAATAACCTGCTCGCAAGTTTTAGGAAGCAATTCGGCGTCCGGAAACTGGGCTAAAAGCGATTGCTCCGCCTGCTGACTTTCGGCCCAGATCTCCAGAAGCTCTTCGTCCTCCAGCGTCTTGACTTTTTCTTCGAAAGGCTCGTCCTCAAAATCGAGCATCCGGCCCATATGATCGCCTCCGGTTATACTGTCCTGGTTCAGCGAGCGTTACGACGCGACGAACGATTCGCCGTCGCCGAATGCCTGCCCCAGTTTCAAGATCCTGACTTTGTCCGCCGGATTTTCCGCCGCCGCGGAGCTTTCCAGAAGAGCTCCGGTTAAAGCCAGCGGCGAAATATAGGTCAGGCTCCAGTCCGCGACAATTTCAATACTCTTTTCTCCGGCTTTCGTCCAGTTGCCCAAACATGGCCTTATATCAAGTTCTTTTTCGCCTTTTTTTCCCGCTTTCTTCCAGGGGCGCGCCTGGGAAGCCGCGAAGGCCGCGATGGAGGCGACGGCTCTGTCCCGCTCCACGGCGCTCGCGAACTCCAGCGCGAAAGTTTCGCGTACGGATATTGGCCAGTCCCCTTTCTCTTCCATTAACTCCGCTTTCGCGACGGCGAGATCCGGAGGCAGACGGGAATTTAACAACTCCCACAACTCGCCGGGGTCGAGTCTTTCGCGCAAAACGACGCCGAACCATTCAGCCGCGCTCTCGACGCCCACGGGCAGGGCTCTCCCGAAAGAGATAAGCGGCATAGGCCGGAAACCCTGCGAAAACGCCAACGGAACGCCGGCGCGCCTCGCGTATTTGCGCAGCATTGTCTGCCACTCCAGGTTGCTTACCCACGCGAAATTATTTAATTTTCCGTGCCATACGCGATAGCGGGCGACTTTCGCTGTAAGGCGAGGATCCACTTTTGGGCGCGTCTGGGCGGCCGGTTTTATTTGCTTGAATTTCCCCGGACCGGACGATTCCTGATCGCGCTTTGTAAAAACCAGGCGGTTTTTGATTTCGTCCTCCGAATCGGGACTTCGGGCCAGGAGCGACGGTTTCGCTCCGTCGCAGGCTCCGCAAGCCTGGCAACCCTGGTAACGGCAATCGGGAGTAGTTTCTCCTTGCAGGGCTTTTTCCCGCTCGCGGAGCAGGAATTTTTCGTCAATGCCGGCGTTCAGGTGACTCCATGGCAATTTCGCGCCAGGCGTCCGCGCGCCGATAAGAGCGACGGGATCGATGCCGCATTCCGCGAAAGCCTCCAGCCACGGCTCCAGGTTGAAATGCTCGACCCATGAACAATACAGGGCCCCTTTCTCGTAGGCTTTTTCGACCGCGCTCGCGACCTCCCGTCCTGCCCTGGCGAGAGTTCCTTCCAGAAAGGCTATTTTTGGATCATGCCAGCGCATGACTACGGATTTCTGTTTTTTGATCAAATCCCGGAGAAAATAAACGCGGCGGTATAATTCCTCGCCCGTTATTTGCGCTTCCCACTGGAATGGGGTGAAGGGCTTTGGCACGAACGGGGAGACGGCGGCGGTTATTTGCAACCTGGGAGCGCCCGGACCGCCAGCGTCTCTGGCTTTGGCGCAGAGCCTCGCTATTTCCGCCAGATCCTCGTCGGTTTCCGTAGGCAGGCCGATCATAAAATAGAGCTTGGCATGTCTCCAGCCGTTCTCCAGCAATTTCCTCGCGTGCAACAGCAGATCGTCTTCGGTCACGCCCTTGTTGATAACGTCGCGCAATCGCTGGCTGCCGGCTTCCGGAGCGAGGGTGCAACCGGTCCGGCGCAGATCCGCCATTTTTTCCATGATTTCTTCGTCGACGGAGCCTACGCGCAAAGACGGCAAGGCCAGGGAAATTTGATCTTTCGCGCAACGATCATGCGCGCGAAGCCAGACGGTCTTCAACGCCGAATAATCGCCGGCGCTCAAGGCAAGGAAGGAAACCTCGTCGAAACCGGTTTCCCGGAGACACTCGTCCAGAATGGCCAGCGCCTTTTCAGGATTTCTTTCCCTCACCGGGCGATAGACCATGCCGGCGTGGCAAAAGCGGCAACCCCGCGAGCAACCGCGGGCTATTTCCAGGGACAAACGATTATGAATGGCGCCCACAGGCAGGATCTGGCGGCGCGGATAGCGGGCTTTGTCCAGATCAGCCACGACTCTTCTGGCCGGGCGATATTCAGGATCGTTGGGCCGGAGCGAGCCGTCGCCCGCGTCTTCGAAAAATGACGGGACATAAACCCCTGGAATTTTCGCGACTTCCCCGAGAAAGCGATCCCTGGTCCAGTCTTGAGCCAGGGCCGTTTCCAGCGAGGCAAGAATTTCCGGAAAAACTTCCTCGCCGTCGCCTAGAACAGCCAGATCCAGAAAAGGCATTAATGGCTCCGCTCCCAGCAGGGCGCCGCCGCCGGCGATAACGAGGGGACATTCCCTCAAACTTTGCGGTCTCGCGGCATGCCTTGCGGGGATTTTCGCGAGATCCAGCATATGCAGGACATCGGTGTAACATAGCTCATGCGTGATGGAGAAACATACGGCGTCCATATTCCGCAAGGGGATATCGGATTCGAGGGAGCAAAGGGGCGCGTTTTTCTCCCGCAGGACCTTCGCCGTCTCCGGATCAGGCTCCATGACGCGCTCGGCCAGCCAGCGGGGATTGGCGTTCGCGATCTCCAGCAATATTTTCTGGCCCAGATAGGACATGCCAATTTCGTACATATCCGGAAAGGCGAGGGCGATCTTCAACTTGACCGTCGCCGGATCCTTGCGGATTACGCCGTCTTCGATGGCGGCGTAGCGCGACGGTTTCGGGAACAGGCGCAGATATTCTCGCATAGGGTTTGAGCGGGAGCCGGCGCGCGGCTCCCGGAGTTTTTTATTTCATTAGAGCGGGCATGAATGTGATGATGGAGGGGAAATAAGTAAAGACAACTAAGTCGACAAGCAACATTAGCAGGTAGGGGATAACTTTCGCCGTTACCTTGTCAATGGATATGCCCGTAATCGAGGAGACGATGAAGAGGTCGAGTCCCACCGGCGGGGTAATACAGCCGATGGCGAGGTTGATGACCATTAATACGCCGAAGAACACCGGATCGATGTTCATGCCCAGGGCGACCGGCAGTAGAATGGGCGTTAAAATGACGATGGCGGCCGAGGCGTTGATCAATGTTCCTATAAAGAGCAGAAGGACATTGACCAGCATGAGGAACACAAGGGGGCTGTCGGTCAGCGTGGCGAAACTCTGGGCCAGGGCGTGGGGAACCTGCGCGCTCGTGAGGATCCAGCCAAACAGATTGGCCGCGCCCACTACGAACATGATCATCGTCGTGTTATAGGCGGCGTTGAGCAAGGTCCGGGGCAGATCCTTGAGCTTTAGCTCGCGATAAATAAAGAAACCTACGAATGCTCCGTAAACCGCGGCGACGGCGGCGGCTTCGGTGGGCGTGAAAATACCGGAATAAATGCCGCCAAGGATAATCACGGGCATCATGAGCGCCCAGAAGCAATCCTTGAACGAATAGAGGAGACGCTTCAGGGAAAAGTAGCCCTCGCCTTTATAGCCTTTCTTTTTGGAGATAAACCAGCTGACGACGCACATGGACACGCCCATGAGGATGCCTGGCACGAATCCGGCCATGAAAAGATCGGCTATGCTTGTGTTGGCGATGGATCCATAAACGACCATAGTAATTGACGGCGGGATGACAATGCCTACAGTGCCGCCGCTGGCGACCACCGCCGCGGCGAAAGAGCGGGGATAGCCGCGTCTTTCCATCTCATCGATCATCGAGGCGCCGATGGCGGCAGTTGTCGCCGCGGAGGAGCCGGACAAGGCCGCGAAGAACATACCGGCCACCGCCACAACAAGGGCCAGCCCTCCCGCCAGGGCGCCGACCATGGCCATGGAGAAATCGACGATTCTCCGCGTCACGCCGCCCTCGCTCATGAATGCCCCGGCCAGCATGAAGAAGGGCACGGCCATGAAGGAGAAGGAGTCCACCGATGTGAACATGCGCTGAACCACCACAAATAGGGGCATATCCATGACGGCGTACAGCGCTATGGCGGAAGACAGTCCCAGGCCGACGGCTATGGGAGCGCCAGTGACGAGGATCAGCAGGAATGAGGTAAGGATTACCCAGAGCGTCATGGCATGCTCCTATTTTATCTCGTCGGCGGGAGTCCGCAGGACATCGATGAGATTGGCCAGCGCGTAGATTAGCATCACTCCGCTTCCGAAGGGTATGACGATATACACCCAGGACATGGGTATCATCATCGCGGGGGAGGTCTGATAGCTTGTCCGCATCACCATTAATGCTCCGTACCAGACCATGATTCCCATGAAAGCGATTGTAAAAATATCGGCGCAGATATTCAGGAATTTCAGGGTCCCGCCCTTCACCCGGCTGGTAAGGGTTTCGATGGCCATATGGCCGCCGTAGCGGGCGACGAGGGGCAGGGAGAGGAATACTACCCAGACGAAGAGATAGCGGGCCAGCTCTTCGCCAAAGGAGGGAGTATAGTTGAACACATAGCGAGTGATGACCTGGACGAACACGAGAAGCAACATAAGACCGTTGCCGATTACGACCAGGGTTTTCAGGATTATATCCAGCCAGCGAAAGAAAGCGCCGGCCGCGCCTTTAAATTCTATTGTTTTGGCCATGGTTGGCTCCGCCGGATCCTGGTTTCTTTGCGGTCGCCGATTTCGATTGAATTAATCTCTTTACGGCGGTTCGACGCGGGTTATGGTCGCGAATACGAAGCCCGGACGCGCCCAGGAAGGACGCGTCCGGAAATAGCCGGTCAGGTCGCTATTTATTTTACAGCCTGAATCGCGTTTATATTGGCGTCGCCAAACTTTTTGGCGTAAGCGTCCCAGACGGGCCTGGTAGCTTTGGCGAAAGCTTCCTTGTCGACGTTTTCGTTCACCTCCGTCGTGCCGGCGTCCTTGATCTGCTGGAGGAATTTGCCCTCGAGATCGCGGCAAAGCTGGCGTTCCCAGTCCCTGGTCTCGATGGCGGCCTGGCGCACGATTTCCTGTTGCTCCGGCGTCAGTTTGTTCCAAGCCATTTTGCTGATGAGCAGGGGCTCGGCCGCGTAGGTGTGACCGGTCAGGGAGAGATGCTTCTGCACTTCGTTGAAGCGTTTGGTAGCGATATGGCCCAGCGGGTTTTCCTGACCATCGATGACGCCTTTCTGGAGCGCGGTGTAAAGCTCGCTCATGGCCATTGGCGTCGGGCTGGCTCCAAGGGATTCCATCATTTGAATATACACGGGCTGTTCCATTACCCGCATTTTCAGGCCTTTCATATCTTCGGGGGTTTTTACGGCGCGCTTGTTGTTTGTCATATGGCGAACGCCGTTTTCCCAGATGGCGAGGGTGATCATGCCCTGATCCTCGCCTTTTTTGGCCAGATCCATGCCCACCGTGTCGAGCGCCTTGTAGGCGTGATCCGTGTCGCGGAAAATGAAGGGCAGGTCGAACACGGCGATTTCAGGAACAAAATTTCCCATAACCGCCGTGCCGGTCAGGGTCATATCCACGGTGCCCAATCCCAGACCCTCGACCAGATCCCGCTGGTTACCCAGCTGGCTGGAGGGGAAAACCTGCACATCGATTTCGCCGTCGCTGCGTTCCTTGACCAGCTTGGCGAAATGATCCGCGCCCTGGCCATAGACGTTTTCCGGCTCCGCGATGTGGCCAAGTTTCAAGGTGACGGGGGCCGCGACGGCGAGGGACGCGCCCAGCAGTAAAGCCATGGCCGAAGACAGGACAAATTTTAGCATTTTCTTTCTCCGATGTTAAAAAAATACGCGAGATATTCCGGTCAAGTTTAATTTTCAGGATACCCCCGGACCGATCTTTCCGCAAGTTTTTTCCGGCGCGATTCTTCGCGAGTTTATCCCTATCCCCGCCTATAGCCGCGGGAGCGCGTAAATTATGATGGAATGGGCGGCTTGCCTGTTTTCGCGTACTGGTCGACCAGGCCAAAGACCTGATCATTGCCCAGGAACTGGCCGGCGCCGATATTGCGCCGGAATTCCGGCGCGTCATCCTCGAACTTCTGGATAAAGCTCGCGTCGAGATCCGCCATTTTGGCCTGACGGCCGTAGCCAAGTTTTTCAAGGTAAAAAGCGTTCAGGCGTTGCTCGATCATGGCTTCGAGGGGGAGAGAAAGGATAGGTTTACCGAGAAATAGGGCCTCGCTCATGAGAGTGTGACTACCCCCCTGGATGACGTAGGCGCAGGACGCGAGCAGATCGATAAAGGCGTCTTCGCTTTTTGGCATGAACTGGATATTCCCTTTTTTGCCTTTCGCGTCGCCGTAGCCGAAGACGTAGGCTTTTCTTCCGGTTTCCGACGCGAGAAATTCGATTAGGCGGCTGTCGGTGGAGTTGCTCTGGTAAACCAGGATATGGCCGTCGTCGCGAGGCCGCGCGGCGATCACCTTGTCGCGTAGGATCGGCGGCAGGACGCGCGTGTTTTTTTTATAGCGCGGCGCGACGGGAGGCGCGTAAAAGGAAATAAGGGCGTTCCATTCGGTCGGCCGGAAAAGATAGCGCGGGGCGAGGCCCTGCAAAAGCGCGTCCGCCAGCAGGGCCGGCGGCGGATCATGACGGCAGGACGTAAGGATATGCTGGTGATCCAGGGTCAGACAGGAAATACCGGCCCTTTCGGCCGCCCGGGGCGTAAAATATTCCAGATCCGTAAGGCAGACGTCCGGTTTGAAATCCTCGATGATCCGGAGGACGCTCTCGATATGCTTATCCCGCCGGATCAGGAGGGGCAGGGCGCGTTTTATGGTGGCGGCGAGAGCGACCTTGTAATTTTTGAAAACTGTGCCTAGATTGGGGATCCTTTTTACTGGAAATTCCGGCTCCAGCACGGATGGAGCGTCGTCCGAAGCTACGAAGAGGAATTCGTGCCCGGGCAAAGCCCGCGCTATGGTAAGCCCGCGCATCGCGTGCCCGTGGCCCGTCCCGTGTATTCCATATAATATGCGCGCCATGGCTCCTCCAAAAAAATCGCTTCGCGCCGTTCTCCGGCTAATCCGGCGCGGAAAAACGCGATAAGATCCCTTAAATGCGCCGCCTCTAAAGAATAATTTAAGCGAACTTCCCTAATTAAGAATAACAAAGAGCGGGGAAACTTGACAAGGCGAGGGAGGAAACATATATTGCAAAACAGGTCGGGCGGCGTCAGCTCTGCCAACCCCGTCAGGTCCGAAAGGAAGCAGCGGCAACAGTCGTTGTCGGGCGCCCGGCTGTTTTACGCGACAAGGCTTGCGCCTGGGTCGCTTTTTTATTGTCCGCGCTCCGGCGCGAAACGCGTCCGCGGAGATCGCGGCGCCTCCTTATTCCGGACTCCGTATGGCCGATTTTTTGAGGGAACTTCGCGACGTCGTAGGCGAAGAAAATTTTTTCGACTCACGCGCGGAAATGATCGCCCGGACTCTCCGGCCTCATTTTGGCGAAAAACGGCCTTTGCCGACGCTTCCCGAAGCTTGCGTCCGACCCGTAAATCTGGCGCAGGCGCCGGAAATATTTAAGCTCTGCCGCGAGCATGGCCGCGAAATAAATATCATCGGCGGAGCGACGCGGCCTTTCCGCTTCCTCCCCTCCGGAAAATGGATCGTCCTGACTACCTCCGCGCTGTCCCGCATTCTCGATCTCGATAAATCCGCGGGACTGGTCAGTCTGCAGGCCGGAGTTTCATGGAGCGCCTTGAACAAGGCTCTCGCGGGCGAAGGGTTGCGTTTTCCCCCTGTCTCCGCGCGCGCGCCGACAGGATCGGTAGGCGGCGCGATAGCGGCGAACGCGCGGACTTTCGCCAGTTTGAAATACGGCGGAATTGGCGGGTTTGTAAGCGAGCTGGAAATTATAGACGGCTCTTCCATTCGTTTCTTGTGCTCCGGCCAGAATGGACAGCCGGGAAAATTGGCGCCGTCTTTTCCCCTCGCGCCGCTATTTTGCGGCTCGCTGGGTTGCCTTGGCCTGATCGGCGCCGCCGTCCTGCGCGCCCTCCCCGCGCCCGAAAAGACCGCCGTCCTCGCGGCTTCTTTCGCGAAGGACACGGAGACCGTCGAGGCCGCCGCGCGTCTGATTTGTCTCGCTTATCCGCCGGAGAAATTATCAGTCGCCGGCCGTTCAGCCTCGGCCTTGCTTCGGGACGGGGAAGATCGGGCGACCCTGCTCCTGGCTTACGCCGGCGCGGCCGCGGAAGTTGGCCGCGCCACGGCCGAGGCCCGCCAAGTATTAAAATCATGCGGAGCGCTCGAAATAAAAGCGGTCAATGAAGATCCCCTCGCGCCCGGACTCCCCGCCGCTCTGGGAAAGCTGGAGTCGCCTTTTCGCGTCGCGACTCTCGTCGCGCCCCCGTCATCCATGCCTTCCGCGGTCAAAGCTCTTGAGAATATCTCGGCCGGAAACGGCGTCCGCTTATTATTCTACGGAGAGCCGGAAAAATTGACGGTAATTTTCGCGGGCGAAAACGCTCCAAAAGCTGTTCAAGCGCTTTTCCAGCTCGAATTGATCCTTAATAAACGCCTGCGCTCCGAAGAAGCTCGGACTCTCTCCCGGCTCGAATGGCAAAGACAGTTCGACGCGGTCGCCAAAATTACGGCCGACATCCGCAAAATCTTTGATCCTTCCGGCCGTTTCGC
>CAMWPE010000054.1 GCA_947176055.1 uncultured Desulfovibrio sp. | reverse complement strand
AATGTCGACGCCGCGATTATTTTCAAAAATGACGACTTACTGAAAAAACACGAAAGCCGGATTACCCTGGCCGCCGCGCTCAATACGGTTTCTCAGGATATTTACGATTGTTCCCGCGCGATCGCGTCGACTGAAAACAATCGCGTATCCATAGATATAGCGGACTTGCGCGATAACCTGACTGGCATATTATACCCGGGCGTAGGTCATTCCAAAGAACGCTTGCTAGACGCGGCGAACCAGGCTGTCGAGGAATTAAAGAAATCCCTTCCCGGAACGTCCGGTAAACGATGCCTGTTCTGGAGTTTCGAAATTCCGGTTAATAATGCGACGGCCGAAAATATCGAAGTCGCGTCGCGTCTTATCGCGGAAGCGTTTCCACAATTTGAAAAGCGTTTATTCAAGGTTATCGAGCGTCCGAACGCGACCGAAGCGACCGCGGTTATTATCGCCTGACACTGCGCGTCGACAGGTTATAGCGCGCGACCGTGAAAAATAATTAGTCGCTATGGAAACTTTGCCGCGAGAAGCGGAGCGCGCAAGGACGCGCGCGAAAATGTCCCTTGGCGGGTTTATTCCGCCGTTAAAATGTATTTTCAAACGGAATTTGCTATAGAGAAAGGGTACGGCAATACAAATGAGAACTCCTCTTCGTATGAGCCGCGTTTTGCAATCTAATCGTTTTAAATAATCACGCCTCCTATTCAGGAGGCAGTCGGATTTAATAATAAGCTGTTCAAAGCCCGCGCGTCTAATTCCTTACAAGTTCGATACCTTCCTTCAACCCTCTGTTCCGGCTATACAATTTTTCGTCCGGATTGTTCCAATGCTCATGAACCCCAAGACTGCCGGGATTCGAGCCTTGTCCGTCGGTGTATCTTGTCCCAGAGGGAGGATTGGCCAGAAGAGCGGCCTCATGCAGATAATTCTCCATTCCGGGTTTGTGTCTCATATTTCTATTGTCGCGCCGCATATTGGGTTCGTTTACAAGAAAATCAGCTCCTACGGAATCAATCGCGACAGGATCCTGGGAAAAGAAAAGGCTGGAAGCAGGACGTCCATTAAACGGGGCCATCTCCCATGCGGCGTTTTGGGGAGTTATATTGACAGTTTCGCTTGGAGCCGTGATCAGTCCGTCAAGCATCCATAAAATTGTCTTGCTATTAATTTCCTTACGGGCCATGAGATCGGCCAGAACGGAATAATCTCCCATCTGGCTGTTTATAATGTTAGAATGCAAGCCGGCGGCCTCGGGCGTTGTCCGTCTTTCGTCATTAATGAATGTGCCAAAATGGTTTTTTCCAGCTAGTGTCAGACCCCAAGTATGACCCTTGAGATTACCGAGATCAATAAGGTAATCAGCTTCTGTAAGACAGGTAGGGAAATAAGTGGGTATTCCGGATACATTGCCAGCCCACTCTATTCTGGCATTTTTATCCGCTTTCGAATCGTCGGGCATACCTGGATGGCGGTAACTGAACTGGACGCCTTCAAGTTCCCCTTCGGAACACATTTCGCGCATGTAATCGGGAAATATCCGGCAAGTGTCAAACACAACTATATCTTCCGGTCTTACTCCCCCATCCCGCGTCATGGATTGAAGCAAGGTCTGAAGCAAGAGCGGATTGCCGTAACTTACCGCCAATTGCCCATGCGGATCGTCGTCGTTTTCGCCCGCTCCATTCATATTGACTTTTATGGCGATTTTTTGCCCGGACTTATAGCCGCCCTCTTTGCCGTTTTTCTTGTTGCGCCATTCGAAAAGCGCGTTCCAGGCTTCTTTTGGACTTTTTTCTCCCGTTAACCGCGCGAGCCCGTCTCGCGTCATTTCGAGTATCCGCGCCTGATCATAGTTTTCGGGCTTCCACCAATAATCCATCCCGCTCCAGTGAACCGCTTCCGGATCATGCATCCATACGACGCGGCCGGGGTTTATTCCCTGACCTTGACCTATTGGTTCATGATTTGGAAACACAGGATTATTCTTTATCGCGGCTTCCGACAGCCCAAAATTCCCGGACGCAGCCATTCCGGCCATTATCGCTCCGTATTTAATAAATTCCCTTCTATTAATTCCCATAAGGGGATCCCCTGATTCCGAATTGAAACGATATAGAGTTACGTATGCGTTCCAAAGGGTCGTTTTGACCCTGGAACACATTAATATAATACAAAACCTCCCCTTTCGGGGAGGTTCGTATTTAAGCGAATAGGAGAGCTATGGAATTAATACATGCCGTCCATACCGCCCATGCCGCCCATGCCGCCGGGCATACCGGGCATGTCTTTCTTGGGTTCCGGCTTTTCGCTTACCGCGCATTCGGTGGTCAGAAGCAGGGAGGCTACCGAAGCGGCGTTCTGCAGGGCCGTGCGGGTAACTTTCTTCGGATCAATTACGCCCGCGGTCATAAGATCTTCATACTGACCGGTGGCGGCGTTGAATCCGTAAGCGTCCTTGCCTTCGCGCACTTTCTCGACAACGATCGAGCCTTCGAAGCCCGCGTTGTGAGCGATCTGGCGAAGAGGCTCCTCGATGGCGCGACGCACCAGAGCGATACCGGCCAGTTCGTCGTCGTCGGCGGATTTAATTTCGTTCAAAGCGGAAGCCACGCGGATAAGCGCCGTGCCGCCGCCGGGAACGATGCCTTCTTCCACCGCGGCGCGAGTGGCATTAAGAGCGTCTTCCACGCGGTCTTTCTTTTCCTTCATTTCCACTTCGGTGGCGGCGCCTACGCGAATAACGGCCACGCCGCCCGTCAGCTTGGCCAGGCGTTCCTGAAGTTTTTCGCGGTCGTAGTCGGAAGTGGTGTCCTCGATCTGCGCGCGGATCTGCTTGATGCGCGCCTTGATGGCGTCCTCGTTGCCGTTGCCATCGACTATGGTCGTGTCGTCTTTGTTGACGGTAATGCGTTTGGCT
This sequence comes from uncultured Desulfovibrio sp., assembly GCA_947176055.1. Classification (GTDB taxonomy): domain Bacteria; phylum Desulfobacterota; class Desulfovibrionia; order Desulfovibrionales; family Desulfovibrionaceae; genus Desulfovibrio. The sequence continues at coordinate 8,928 of CAMWPE010000054.1, read as the reverse complement.
TCGCCCAGATCTTCGAGGGTCATATTTTCAAGCTTGGTGCCAGTGTCTTCGGAAGCGACCTGACCGCCGGTGAGCACGGCGATATCCTGCAACATGGCTTTGCGGCGATCTCCAAAACCAGGGGCTTTTACGGCGCAAACCTGCAGGGCTCCGCGCAACTTGTTAACGACGAGCGTGGCCAGGGCTTCGCCTTCCACATCCTCGGCGATAATCAGGAGCGGACGATTCACCTTCGCGACCTGCTCAAGCACGGGGAGCATGTCTTTCATGCTGGAAATTTTCTTTTCGGAACAGAGGATGTAGGGATTGTCCATCTCGCAAACCATCTTCTCGGCGTTCGTCACAAAATACGGGGAGAGATAGCCGCGATCGAAACGCATTCCTTCCACGGTGTTCAGCGTGGTTTCTAGACCTTTCGCCTCTTCCACGGTGATGACGCCTTCCTTGCCAACTTTGGACATGGCTTCGGCGATGATCGTGCCAATGGCGGTGTCGGCGTTGGCGGAGATGGTGCCTACCTGGGCGATTTCTTTCTGGGTTTCGGTGGGTTTGGCCAGTTTTTTAAGTCCCTCGACCAGGCATTCGACGCCTTTGTCAATACCGCGCTTTACGGCCATGGGATTGCGACCGGCCGCTACGAGCTTGATGCCTTCGTGGTAAATGGACTGGGCCAGAATGGTCGCGGTGGTGGTGCCGTCGCCGGCGGCGTCGGAAGTCTTGGACGCTACTTCCTTTACCAGCTGGGCGCCCATGTTTTCGAATTTATCGTCAAATTCGATTTCCTTCGCGACGGTAACGCCATCCTTGGTAATGACCGGCGCGCCGAAGGACTTCTCGAGCACCACATTGCGGCCCTTGGGTCCCAGGGTAACTTTCACGGCGTTGGCCAGTTTGTCCACGCCTTTGGCGAGTTTCTCGCGGCATTTAACGTCGAAAAGAATTTCTTTAGCAGCCATTTTTTTCTCCTGTATTAAATGAGGCTATCGCTAAAATTATATCCGGCGCTCTCGCGCTTTATTAATTCTGGATAATCGCGAGAATGTCGTCTTCGCGCATGACCAGATGATCCACGTTGTCCAGCTTGACTTCGGTGCCCGCGTATTTATTGAACAGAACTTCGTCGCCGGCCTTTATGGTCATGGGAATGCGCTTGCCTGCCTCATCGAACTTGCCCGGTCCCACAGCCACGACTATGCCCTTGGAAGGTTTTTCTTTGGCGGTGTCAGGAATGTAAAGACCGCCGGCGGTTTTTTCCTCGCTCTCCAAACGCTTCACAAGCGCCCTGTCGTTCAGTGGTTGCAACTTCATAAATTTTCCTCCAATAAATTTTATTGCCCTGCCGGGCAATCGATATGAATATCGGCAATGGACGTATATAATCCCAAGAAGAAAAAAGCAACGTCCATTTACAGCGAATATTAATAATTATGGACTTGCTCCTTGAAAAGGGGGGGGACGACTTTTTTTAATATTTTTTTCCCTTGCCGAAATTGCGCGTAAGGCATTTTAGAGCTATAATTTAGCCAGCGCATGGCACGGAAAAAACCGCCGCGTCCTCCTTTGTCCCGACCGTCGACTCGCTCGGGCCGTCGCGCGGATCCGTCCCGCCGGCGCCCTAAAAAAATTCTCCGCCCCGCGATAGCGGTTTCGCGAACCAAACGCGCTCGCGAAATTACAAAGCGAACCAGGTCGTCGTTAAGGGGCAATCGTAAGCGGAATTTGTTATAATGGAGCCTGTCGCCCCGACACTGAAAAAATTGATAACGCGATTTTAAAATCGAGAGATAATAAAGGAATCGATATGACAAACGGCCCCCGCCGCGCCGGCGTGATCCTCGCCGCCGGAAAAGGCTCGCGCATGCGTTCCGTCCGCCCAAAAGTCATGCGAACTCTTCTTGGCGAGCCTATGTTGCAATATGTAATAAACGCCATGACGCCTTTGTTTCGCGATATATATATTATCGGAGGTTACGGATTGGACAGCTTGCGCGAGCGCTGGCCGCGCGCCGATTTTATCGAACAAAAAGAGCAACTGGGCACCGGTCACGCGCTTGCTTGCGCTTTGCCGGTATTAAATGAGGCTGCTATCGCCAGGGTTTTCGTAATTAACGGCGACACGCCTCTTGTGGATTCCTCGCTTATCGAAGATTTTCTATCTCGCGCCGGGACCCTGGACATTGCCTTCGCTACCCTGTCGCTGGCGGATCCGGCGTCTTTTGGTCGCGTCGTCCGGACAGGGGAAAACTCCTGGGCGATCATCGAAGCGAAAGATTACGACTTCGCCAAATACGGACAGCCGACAGGCGAAATTAACGCCGGTATGTACGAATTCGGTCTCAATGCCCTAAACGAGCTTCTGCCATTACTCAAAAACGACAATAAAAGCGGCGAATATTATCTTACGGATCTCATTCGTCTGGGTCAGGAGAAAGGTTATAGCGTCGCCCCGATCCCCTGCGGCTCCAATCCCTCGCTGATGGGCGTCAATTCTCCCGCGGAACTCGCGGCAATGGAAGATCTTCTGCGCGCGAAAATAAACGCGGATCTTATGGACAAAGGCGTGTGCCTCCATTCGCCGGCGACCGTTTCCATAAGCCCCGCGGCCGTTATAGAGCCCGGCGCGGAAATTTCCGGGCCATGCGAAATTTACGGCGACTCCAGAATAGGAAGCGACGCCGTCGTCGAAAGTTTTTGCCAATTGCGCGATTCCATCATCCATTCATTCGCGCTGATTCGCTCTTTTTCCCATCTGGAAGGTTGCGAAGTCATGGGCGGCGCGATTGTCGGACCGTACGCCAGATTGAGGCCGCGCGCGAAAATTTGCGAAAACGCCCGGGTCGGCAATTTTGTGGAACTTAAAAAGACGCGCCTGGGACCCGGCTCGAAGGCCAATCATCTGACCTACCTCGGCGACTCCGTTATCGGCGAAAACGTCAACATAGGCGCGGGAACGATAACCTGCAATTACGACGGCCGCGATAAATTCGAGACGATCATAGAAGACGGCGCTTTTATAGGCAGTGACACGGCTCTTGTCGCTCCCGTGACAGTGGGCAAAAATAGCGTAATCGGCGCCGGCTCGGTTATCACAAAATCCGTGCCTCCCGATTCGCTGGGCATCGAAAGAAATAGGCAAAAAATACTTCCACGCAGAAAAACGCGATGACCCGCGACGAATTGACCCGCGCTCTCCCAGAGGATTTGGCATCCCGCGACTATCGGGACGAAGAGTTGGATCGGCTCCTGTTCTACGCGGAAACGCTCCTGAAATGGAACAGAGCAATGAATCTGGTGGGACCTATGGATTTATCGCGTCTGGCAAGCGAACTGCTGAGCGATAGTTTGCGTCTCGCGGATTTTTTGCGTCAAATCTCGCCCGATTTTTCTGGGCTTGCATGGGACGTTGGAGCCGGAGCGGGCATACCGGGTATTCCCTTGCGGATTTTCTGGCAAAACGGCTCTTATATAATGATAGAATCCCGCGAAAAGCGCGCCTTGTTTATCGCCCATATTCTTGAGTTATTAAAGCTTCCCCGCGCGACCGTACTTCGCGATCGCGTCGAAAAATATATTAAAACAAATCCTGTCCGGCCTCAATGCGTTTTGAGCCGGGCTTTTCTGCCATGGCCAGAGTTGCTTAAGCTTTTTGCCCCTATTCTGGATGGATTTCTTGTCATCCTGGCCAATACCGCACCGCCCCCCATGGATTGGCGCATCCTCGGCGAATCCTCCTATCCGTCGGCTGGCAAAACGCGCTGGATCTGGGCCCTCTCTCCCCGTTTTCTATGACTCGTCTTTTTGCCGGACCGGTTTTCAAACACGTTTTTTTTACGCTCCTGACCGTTAGTCTGGCTTTCTGTCTGCGTCTACTCGAATGGCCCCGTTGGCAAAATCCGGAATATCGTCTGGGCGACGAAATGCTTCTTGCCACTCACGACGCTTATCACTGGCTCGCGGGAGCCGAAGGTTTTGGCCTGGGCGCCGATCATCCCATGGCTTTGTTTTTAAAGTATTCCGCGCTTCTTACCGGCGTATCGGCGCCGACGATCGCATTCTGGGCTCCTCCTGTCTTCGCTTCGCTGGCGGCGGGAGCCACGCAAATCGTCGCCTCGCTTCTGGGAGGTATGTCCTGCGGGATAGCTGCGGGACTAATCGCGTCAATCGCGCCTGGATTTCTGGGTCGCACATTGCTGGGTTATTACGATACGGATCTCGTCACCCTGCTCTTTCCCCTTTTGATCATTCTTGTTCCGATCGCGTGGCAACGCCGTTGTTTGCTCTCGCCGGCGGAAGCCGTTCGCTCTATAAAAGGGCATGCCTGTCCTCCGTCGCGAGCCATTCCCGCGTCTGGATCCTGGCTCGCGGCTTTGTCCCTTTCCGGACTGCTAGCCTGGCAATCCGCGACGTGGCATTCTGTCTTTCCATATCTTATAAGATACGACGCCGCTTTTATCCTGATCGCGTCCGTGGCGCTCGCGCCGTCAAAGTCGAGGGAGACCTGTTTTCTGGGAGCCTTGTGTTTCTGCTTTCCCGCCCTCGCGGGTCTGGCTGGGCTCCCAGTTTCCCTGGGGATATATTTATATATCAAATATAACAAAGGGCGCGCGACGATAAAAATCGCTCTTCTTCTAATCCTTTCGGCCGTTTTTCTCTGGTTTTTTATAAAAGGCGAAATTCTCCGCGCGCTGCTCAACCAAATAAACGCTTACCTTAAACATAGCGGCGACAGCCATTCTTCCGGGGGCGTTTCCCTGGTGTTTCCTTCGGTGGCCCAGTCAATAATCGAAGTGCAGGATCTATCGTTAGCGGCCATTTTCCCCTACTTTCATCCATGGTTTGAAGCCGCTCTGCTAGGCGTAATAGGTTACGCTGTCGTTGTAGTCCGGCGTCCGGCCGCGCTCTATCTTCTTCCGCTGGCCGCTCTCGCTTTTTTGAGCTCGCGGCTGGGCGGCCGTATGGTTATGTTTGGCGCGCCAGTAATAGCGCTTGGTCTGACATTGCCATGCGTATGGATCTTTAGGCTGCTTCCAGGCAGGGGACGACGCTGGGCGGGAGCGTTGAGCCTCGGCTTATGCCTGATCCTTTTTGTCGCGCCTTTTCTTGATATGATCCCGGCCCTTTCGCAAGGGCCCAGCATTAACCGCAGGCACGCGCAGGCGTTGGCCGCCGCCGGATCCATTACTCCGGAAAATTCCATGCTCTGGCTCTGGTGGGATTGGGGTTACGCCGCGCATTATTTCGCGAAGCGCCGGACAATAGCGGACGGCGCCCGGCACGGCGGACCATCCCTTTATTTGCCCGCCGCGGTTTTCGCTACGGACAATCCCAGATTCGCCCGGCAGATTATCCGCTTCGCTTCGTCCCGCGATGACGAGCCGGGGGATTTTTTCGCGGGACTGGATCCGCAAAAAGCCCAGGAGCTTATAGATCGGCTGCGATCCTCGCGCACCCCTCTCGAACCGGGCAAAGGGCGTCAATTTATTATTGTAAGCTTCGAAATGTTGCGCCTGGGATTCTGGATAAGCAATTTCGGCAACTGGAATTTCGTCGCTCGTAAAGGCGAGGGCGGCGCCTTGTCCATCGTTCCTCAGGGCTTGTCCTACAAACTCTCAAGCGGGGAGGTAAAACTGGAAGGGGCGAAAAATATTATCTATCCCGCGTCGATAACCATCTTCGAAGAGACGGGACTAATTAAAAAAAATTATATTCAGGAATGGGTAGACGCCCGTCCCGGAGCTTCCGAAGCGGAAAAGCGGGAATTCATTGCCGCCAGACGCAATATAAATTTCGTCCTGAATCGCGTTACCGACGAAAAACTGGTAATGGACGAGAGCGTGTATAACGCCATGATGGCGAAATTATTGTGCGCGGATCCGCTGAATCCGGAAATCGCTCCCTATTTTAAGCTGGTTTACGACAACGTGTTCGCGCGCGTTTACGAAGTCCTGCCAAATCCCGACGCGATCCCGCATTAAGGGCGTCTTTTCGGGAGCCTAAATTTTGATTTTGCGCTCGGTCCGGGCAAAACGTTGAGCCAGTAAGCCCGCGCGAGGCTTCCGTCAAAAAAATCGCGTTGGACGCGCTCCGAAAGCGCGACTATAACGAAAAAGATAACAAAAAGAGCGCGGAATCATTGACGCGATTATGGCGTCGGCAATTCCGCGCTTTCTTATTGCCGCCGAAACCAGAATTTTCCGCTCGAAAGCGTATTTTAACGACTAAAAAGATGGCCGGGACGCCCGCGGTTACATGGCGTTTAACATATCGATGTCTTCGGTGGAGAGCAATTTGTCCAGATCGAGCATGATCAGGAGCCGTTCTTTTAATTTGCCCACGCCGCTGATATAATCGGACTCCACGCCCGCGACCACCGGCGGCGGCGGCTCCACCGTGCTAGCCGGGATTCGCAAAACTTCCGATACTGCGTCGACCACAAACCCGACAATGACGCTATTAATTTCTATAACGATAATTCTCGTGTCCTTGTCTTCGGGTTTGGAACTCAAGCCGAAGCGACTGCGCAGATCTATAATGGGTATAACCTTGCCGCGCAAATTTATAACGCCTTCGACAAAAGCCGGCGCCCGCGGAACCTTCGTAATTTCCATGGTGCGATTTATTTCCTGCACCTTTAAAATATTTACGCCAAATTCCTCTTCGCCGATGCTGAAAGTTACCAGCTGCAGAAGTTCGTCGTCCTGTTTTTTCTGGCCAGAATCCATCGCTTATCCTTTTATAGGCGACGCGCCTTTATTTTTCATATAAATAATACCTTTATCCAAAACTGTAAAAGGGTTATTCTCGCGTAATTATCCTTTCGTCCCCGAAAGCGTGTCGCTTAATGCCTGATTCAGGGTTTGTTTTCCGTATATATCGCGCAATACAACAGGTTCCGACGCGCGCTGGCCTTTGCCAAAAATCGCGGTGAGGGGGATCGACTTGCTCCCCAGCATTTCCAACAGTTTCTGGGCGTACGGATCGGTTTGAGTGAGATCCACTTTAATAAGCTGGAGATCGTAATTTTTCTTCCATTTAAACAAATCTTTTTCTGTCAGGACTGTGGCCTCTAGCAATTTGCAATTGGGACACCAGTCCGCCGTGAATTCCACAAGCATATTTTTTTTGCCCAAATTATCCATGAAGTTTTCCGGCGTAAATTCCTGCCAGGCCGGCGTGTGCGCGATAGGGCGAGCGATCCAGAAAATCGCGAACACCAGGCCGCAAAGGCTGGCGGCGCCCCAAATTCGCCGACGGGAAAGAGGGGCGGTAAGATTGCAGTATTTCCCCCAGAGCCACGCGCCCATAGCTGTCAGCAAGAGAACGATCAAAATATGGATATGTTTGGACTGGGGCAAAATGGAGAAAAGATAAAGCGCCGTGCCAAGCAGGAGAAAGCCTAGAATATGTTCGAACACATACATCCAGTCTCCCGGTCTGGGCAAGATTCTGGCGAGATTGGGCCAAATGGAAAAAATAATATACGGCAAAGCCATGCCCACACCCACGCACCAAAAAATTACCAGCATTACGAGCAAGGGTTGCGCGAATGACCATGCAAGCACGCCGCCGAGCAGAGGTCCGCTGCAGGGAGTAGCCAGAAAAGTTGAAACGAGTCCCGTTATATATGATTTAATTTTTGGATTTGAAGACTCTGTTCCCGCCCGGAGATCAAAAGCTGGCAAAGTGAACACGCCAAGGAGCGATAAGCCCATCAGGAACACCAGAATGAGCATGGTCAGGAGCAAAGTTTGATTCTGATAGAGCTGACCCCACATCAGATCGGCCGCTCCCAAAGCGACGGCGAGAAAGGTAAAAAAGGACAGGACGCCGATGGCGAAGTAAATATTATGATCGCGAAAGAGCCTCAATTTTTGTTTGTCATCCGCGTTGCCCATAAGAAAAAGTCCGGAAACTTTCAGGGTGAGCACGGGAAGCACGCAGGGCATGGCATTGAGGATCAATCCCGCGAGCAGTCCAAGAATCGCGCCTTTCCATAGAGTATAGGACTCGACGCTCTCTTCAGTATAGCGGGGGGAGAGATCAAGCTCAAAATCATCGGGTTGCGTTACCGCTTCCCTGCCCTTTTTTTTCCGCTCCGCGTCGCCGCCTCCTACGGAGGGATCTAGTTTATCCCCGCCAATCTCAATAGGCTTTGGGGCTTTCCCTTCCTCAAGGGAAATAGCTCCGGCGGATTCGGCTTCCCGGTCCAGCAATCTGGTAGCCTCGTCGCGCCAGGCGACGTCCGCCAGAAAAGGAATCGAAGCCGGAGCTTTTCCCGCTATGGATTCTTTAAAAGGAACGCAACGTTTATTCGAGCAGAGAAGCATGTTCATTTTTAGAACATACATTGCCCCGGTTGCCTCAAGGGGCGCGATCGCGAGCATCGACACGCGTCCCTTATAGACATTAATTTGTTTGGAGGGATCAAAAATATCTTTTTCCCGGTCGCCCCGCGGATAGATTACTGGCATTTTGCCCAGATCCTCTATCGTAAGGTCCACCGTGGTGGGCAACCCGGCGCCGCCTGTCTTGTTCGCGTAGGCGTGATAAGAAGAAGGAATATCGTAGGAAATCCTGATCAGGATCTGATCCGAGCGCCTGGCGAATTCCAGCTCCGGTATTACCGAAACGTTGGCCGCGCCCGCGCCGGCCGCGGTTAACAGGCACAGGATAAGCGTGGCGAGCGATACAAACGGTTTGACGATCATTCCTTCATTATCGCAAAAAATAATCTTAATTGCATTAGTTAATCTTGAGGAAAAAATTTGACATTTCCGTTTCCCTCGCTTATATTTCATCCCGTATGGGTCATTAGCTCAATTGGTAGAGCAGCTGACTCTTAATCAGTTGGTTTGGGGTTCGAGTCCCCGATGGCCTACCATAAATTTCAAGGGGTTGCGGAAACGCAGCCCCTTTCTTGTTTTAATT
>CAMWPE010000053.1 GCA_947176055.1 uncultured Desulfovibrio sp. | reverse complement strand
CGTCTCAAGCCGCATGGCCCCCCCCGCCCCCCGCGGACGCCACCCTTACCCTTACCGACACCATATACGGCGTGTTGCGCCATCATCGCGAATTGAGAGGAATGCAGGAGGATCGCCAGGTTTTGACTCACGAGTTGCGCCGGGCAAGAGCTGGTTTCGGACCCAGCGTTGATTTGCAGGGATCCGCCGGAACAGCCATTATCAGCGACAGCTCGACCAGGAGGCATGATCTCGACCGCTCCTTTCTCGGAGTAGTCGAAGGCAGCGCCCGGCTGACCCAACCCATCTGGGACGGATTTGCTACGCGCTCCCGCGTGCGCTCCGCGATGTCCACCTTGCAGTCCGTCAAAGACAGGGTTTACGACACGGCCACCACGCTTTCCCTTGACGGAATCATCGCGCAGATTAATCTTCTCCGCCAACGCAAAATTTACGCCCTCGCAAAGGCGAATGTGGAAAAACATAAGGAAATTCTGGGACAGACTTCGGAGAGATCGCAATTTGGCGCCGACACCGAAGCCGACGTAAGTCAGGCGCAGTCGCGTCTCTCCCGCGCGCTCTCCAGTCTTTCCGAAGCCCAGGCCAATCTGCTTATCGCCGAAGACACCTATACGCGCCTGACAGGCTTGCCCCCGGCCGTAAAAATGGCTCCGGTGGAAATGCCGCCCGTCGTTTTTGACGGCCCTAAACCTGTTTTTGAAATGGCCGAGCTACATAATCCCAAACTCGCCGCCTATATGCAGGACATAAGAGCCTTGCAGGCCGACAAGCAATTGGCCGAATCGACATTTTACCCCACTTTGAACGCGGAAGTCGGACCTTCTTATTCAAACCGCAACCGTTACGACGATCGTTGGACCTGGGATCTGGAGGCCGTCGGAACCATGCGTTGGAACATATTTAACAGCGGCGCGGATGTGGCCGAGCGCAAGGCCGCCATGGCCAGAATCCGGGAGGCGCGACAGACCCTTTACGATTATATCGACACTTTGCGCCTTGATATCCAGTCTACCTGGATAAACTATCTGGCAGCGCGGGACCAGTTTACTCATTATTCGGAAGCGGTAAAACATAATGAATTTACCAGGGTAGCCTATCTCGAACAATTCCAGATGGGCCAGCGCAGTTTGCTGGACGTTCTGGACGCGGAGAACGAGCTTTACAACTCCGCCACGCAGGCGGAGACCGCCGCCGGCAACATATTGGTGGGCGCTTACAGGCTTTGCGCGCTGACCGGCAATCTCCTGCCCATAATGAAGATCGATATAGCGCCGTTGCATCTCAATCCGGAACGGGACGCGAAGGATCCCCGCGAAGAATTTGATCTAGGATGGTTCCAATAATGGAAGTTAAAAAAACGGGCGCGGAAGCAGGAAAGGATGCTCCGCTCCAGCCGGAAACCGCGGCTGAGGCCGTCGATACAGCGAAACCGTCCGACGCTCCGGAAACCGCGCGAAACTGCGTTCCCCCCGCCGGAGCCGCTCCGGCCGCCGACGGAGGCGCGAAAACCATTCCCTCCGCCGTCTCCAATAGTCTGCGTCCCTCGGACGTGGATTTTATGCCCGGTATCCTGCGCTCCTTTTCCATCCTCATGCGTTTGCGCGGGAAAGCCGTCACGCCGCAGCAATTGCTGGCGGGACTGTCGGGCGCCCGTCTCACTCCCCGCTCCTGCCTGGCCGCGGCAAGGAAGGCGGGATTGAATGGCAGGATCATGTCCCGGCCCTTATTGACGGAAATATCTCCGCTGGTGCTTCCATGCATTCTCCTATTAAAGAATGATCGTTCCTGCGTCCTGCTCTCCATGCGCGACAATCGCGCCGAGGTAATTTTTCCCGAACTCGCGGAGAGTACGGAAACCGTCACCCTGGACGCCCTGCAGGAAAATTACAGCGGTTACGCCATTTTCGCTTCCGTGCCAAAAGCCGCGGAGAAACGGATCACATCGCCCACCCTGGGCAAGTCCAAAGCCTGGTTCTGGGACGTATTGCGTTATTACGCCCCTATTTACAGGCATGTGGCCATAGCCAGCGTCGTGATGAACCTCATCGCCGTGGCCACACCCCTGTTTGTCATGAATGTATATGACAGGGTTGTGCCGAATAACGCCACTGATACCTTATGGGTGCTAGCTTCCGGCATTTTCCTGATTTATTTTTTCAACTTTTTGCTCTCCGCCCTGCGCTCGCATTTCGTGGATGTGGCTGGACGCAACGCCGACGTTGTCCTGTCCAGCCTGCTTGTGGAAAAGGTTCTTTCCATGCGTCTTGACGCCAAGCCGGAGTCTACGGGCGCCATGGTGAACAATCTGCGGGAATTCGAACAGTTGCGCGAGTTTTTCAGTTCATCCAGTCTGCTCGCCTGTATAGATCTGCCCTTTTTGCTGATCTTCCTGCTCCTCATTGCCTTTATCGCCGGGCCGATGGTCTTTTTGCCCATCGGAGCCATACCCGTGCTGGTGGGAGTTGGCGTCTATCTCCAATACCGCTCCAAAAAGAGCGCCGAGGACGGCTACAGGCTCAATATGCAGAAAAACGCGCTCCTCGTGGAGCTGGTGAACGGTCTGGAGACACTGAAAAGTTGTCAGGCCGAAAGCCGTATGCAGAAACTCTGGGAGGCTGTTTCCGGACAGTCCGCGGAATCCTCGAGCCAGTCGCGGAAATATAACCAGATCGCGGTGGCCAGCTCCGTTTTTGTCACCCAATTGGTGACAGTGGCCATGATCGTGTGGGGCGTTTATCGCATAGCCGACGGTCTGATGAGCATGGGCGCGCTTATCGCCTGCAATATTCTGGTCGGTCGCACCATGGCTCCGCTTTTGCAGGTGGCATCCCTGCTGACCCGGGTTCAGAATTCGCGCATGGCCCTTAAGGGACTGGATATGATCATGCAATTGCCAACGGAGCGCGTCGATGACGAGAGCAGTATGGACTACGGGGCGCTGGAGCCTTATTTTGAAATGGACAATGTGTCCTTCTCCTATCCCAATTCGCAGTTGCCCGCCGTGTCAAACGCGAATTTGAAAATCAGGCCTGGCGAGAAAATCGGTGTGATTGGAGCCATGGGCTCTGGGAAAAGCTCTCTCGTCCGCCTCCTTTTAGGGCTTTATCAGCCTACCGAAGGAAGCGTGCGGTTTGGCGGAGTGGATATCCGGCAGATACCGAGCGCGAATTTGCGCGGGCGCGTCGGCGTGCTTCCGCAGGATGTGGTTCTTTTTTATGGAAGCGTGCGCGATAATATCGCCCTTGGCGATCCTTCCATAAACGATCATCTTATTTTGCGAGCCGCAGCGCTTGCGGGCGTCACGGACTTTGTCCGCAATCATCCCCAGGGTTTCGGAGCGCAGGTTGGCGAGCAGGGAAAAGCCCTTTCCGGCGGCCAACGGCAAGCGGTCGCTTTGGCGCGCGCGTTGGTGCGCGATCCGGAAATCATTATCCTGGACGAGCCGACCAGCAATATGGACACCACGTCGGAATATATGTTGCAACGCCGTCTGGAGAAAATTATCGGCGATAATACGCTTATCCTTATCACCCACCGGCTTTCCATGCTCCGAATGGTGGATAGACTAATTGTAATGGACAAGGGCCGGATCATAAAAGACGGTCCCCGCGACGAAGTCCTCGCATGGTTAAAAAACAGATCCCGCGGCGCGGCCCCGGAAAACTCCCACGAATATGTCGCAGAATCAGCCTGAAAAGACCCCGGTCGGCAAAATTGAGCCAATAAAGCTCCCCGCCGATAGTTCCGATATTGTCCGCGCGTCCAATGACGCCCCGTCCTCCGCTCCCATCCCTCCGCGCGCCAATACGGGACCGCAAAACGAAGGAATGGATAACGGCGAGGGACTGAAGTCGTTTCTTGGCTCCATTATCAAATCCGGGCCCAATGAGCAGAAGCCGGATCAGGGTTTTATGGAGAGGATGCGCTCTCTTCGCGAGAAGGACGCTAAACTTCCCCCCGGCGCCAAGCCGCAAAAACCCGCCGGTCTATTTGACGCCATGGACGCTCCTTTGCGGGGCCTGGCCACGGACGATTTGCGTTTCGCGGACGAGGTCGACGCGGCCTTGTCCCGTCGGCCAAGGTTTGGCGCGCGGTTATTGTCCCTTACGGTGGCGGCTCTTTTTCTTTTGCTGATTGTATGGGCGGCGATAGCGGACGTTGACGAAGTCACGCACTCCGAGGGTCAGGTAGTGGGCTCGCAACGCACACAGACCATTCAAAACCTGGAAGGCGGCATCCTGGAATCCATTGACGCCCGCGAGGGTCAAATCGTGGAAAAAGGCGCGGTGTTGGCCAGGCTGAATAACGAAACCGCCGCGTCGGCGTATCGCGACGCCGTTTCCAAGGCCATAGAGAACAATCTTGCCCTGATTCGCCTCGAAGCCGAATTGCGCGGCGAAAAACCCGTTTTTCCCAAGGATATAAGGCAGTGGCTGACAAAGCGCCTGGGGTTGCAGGCGGACAGCATGACCTCGGCGCGGGCCACGCAGATGATGCGAGATCAGGAAAACACCTGGATTTCCCGGTCGAAGTTGCTTGAATCGGATCTGGAGGTTCTCCGCACGCAACACGCCCAGCGCGAAAAGGATGTGCAGGAGCAGGAAGCGCGTCTGAAACAGCTCGAGGCCAGTCTGGCCCTGGCCATTGATCAGCGGAACACCGCCGCGGAATTAATGCGCCGGAAAAATTTCGCCCGCATGGAATATCTCAATCTTGAGCAGAAAGTGGTGGAGCAGCGCGGCCAGATAGATATGTTGCATGCCAGTATTCCCCGCGCCAAGGCCTCGGCCGAAGAAGCCCTGAAACGCATAAGCTCCCGCGAGGCGGAGCAGAAGCAGGAAATATCGCAGGATATAAGCAAACGCAGGCTGGAGTTGAACAGTTTGCGCGAAACTCTTTCCGCCGGCGCCGACAGGGTAACGCGCACGGAGCTTCGCGCGCCCGTTCGCGGCACGATTCGCAAGGTGTATATCAATACCGTCGGGGGCGTCGTAAAACCGGGCGAACCGATTATGGATTTGGTGCCGCTGGACGACACGCTCCTGGTCGAGGCCAAAGTCCAGCCAAAGGACGTCGCCTTTCTGCATCCCGGGCAGAATGTCATGGTCAAGGTAACGGCTTATGATTTTTCTATTTACGGAGGTTTGGAAGGGAAGCTGGAGTCCATCAGCGCCGACACCATTGAAGATAAGCGCGGGGAATATTATTACGTCGTAAAAGTCCGGACGCCAAAAACGGCGATAGAGCATAATAACGAGATCCTGCCTATCATTCCCGGCATGATGGTGACGGCGGATATTCTCATCGGCAAGAAGAGCATTCTCGATTATTTGTTAAAGCCAATCCTGAAAGCCCGGGACAACGCCCTGACGGAAAGATAAAACGGAGCCGCTCGCGCGACCTTCGCCGCGCGTTTCCAGGCGCGAATTTTAATGGGATCATGATTAGCTGGCAGGCCGGAGTTTTTCTCCGGCTTTGCCGGAGATATAATATAATTGAAAACTTTAGTTTTAGTCTTCATATTTCTGTTCGCTTTGACCACGGATGGACTGGGCGCCGGCTATCAACCGGTGGATGACTTGACCGGCGGTCCCATTCATTCGCGCAAGCGCTCCTCCGGATCGGCAACGAAAGCTCCGGTCTCACCCGCGAAAGCTCCCGCTTCGGCGCGAGCCTCCCGTTCTCCGCGTCAATACACTGGCAAGGATGGATCTCCCCTCCTTTTCGGCACCGTGGAAATTGGCATGGCTCTGAAGTCGTTGCCTCAATGGCTGACGGTGATCTCGAAAAATTCCGCGGAGCCAATTTTCCAGCCGGAGAAATATTTTAATAAATCTACCACATGGGCGCAATTACGGGACAGGACTTCCGGCAAATCGTCCTTGCAACAATTGCAGGTAATTAACGAGTTCTGGAATAAATGGAAATATATAGACGATCGCGCCAACTGGGGAATGGCTGATTATTGGGCCTACCCAGCGCAGTTTCTTAAAAAAAGCGGCGATTGCGAGGACTACGCTATCGTCAAGTATTTCACATTAAAGGAACTTGGCTTTGATCCTCATTTGATGCGAATTGTCGTGCTGAAAAACACCTTCACAGGCGAAGGGCACGCCGTGCTGGCGGTATATATGAATAACGACGTGTATATCCTCGATAATTTGAGTCCGGTAGTTTTGTCGCATAAGCGCATAGGTCAGTATGAGCCGCAGTATTCGGTGAACGAATTTCAACGGTGGCAGCATATTCCGCCCAAAAGCAACTAAAGGCGAGGGCGAACATCGCGACTGGCGCTGCTTTTCGACGCTCTATTTGATATTTTTTATAAATAAATTGATTTCGTTTTTTGATACCCTAAAAGGAGCAGGGATATATGGCGTCTTCGCAAGAACAGCCTGGAAAAGTGTCGCGCGGCAAAACAATCGCGGCGGTTGGCCTGATAACTTTCGCCCTGGCGATTATCCTGACCATGTTTTTTTGCCAGTCCCGCATTCAGCTTGCCACGCAGACAATTTTAAACAGGCAGAAAGATATTCAGCAGGCGTGGCTTGACAAGACGCTCGATTCCATCCGCGTGTGGCAAGCCGAATTGGTGTCGCAGGCGCGAAAAATCAGTTCGTCGGAGATGTTCCGTCTATTCATGGCGGACGCGGCCTCTTTGAGCTCTTCGGAGCTGGAACGGCTGGCGTCTCCCGACTCCTTGCACAGTCCGGACGACAATTTGCGCGGTTTGGCGGAGCAACACGCTTATATTCAGGATTTGTTGAAAGATCTTACCCAGAGACGAGCCTGGAGCGAAGCGCGTATTGTCAACGCCGCCGGTCAGGATATCGTTACGGAGGAATTCGCTACGCCCCTGACGGAAAATCAGAAAATGTTGGTTCAGGAGGCGGTTAAAGCGGGCCAACCAGTTTTTGGGCCAATCCGACAGAACAATAAAGGCTTCGCGCTGGATATCGCGGATCCGCTTTTCGAAGTGATGGGTATGACGGAGCCGCAATGCATTGGTTGCATAATTCTGACCGTGCCCGTTGATAGAATCTTGACAACTTTTCTTACAGCTCCGGGCGAACAAAACAACCGGATATTGTCCCGAATCGTCGATAAAGGCCCGGACAGCGACAACGCGCTGTTTATGCGCGGCAATTATTTGCAGATGGAGCCATTGAAAGAACGACTCGCCGAGCGTTCACTTCCCTTTGGCGAAAGAGAAAACCTTGCCGGAACCGGACAGGTTTATTCCCTTGGCGCCGCGCCGGCTAATTTGAACTGGCTCATGGTGGTAGAGACTCCCGAATCGTTTGTAAAATCCGCGATCGAGTCTGAGGAATTCAAAATTTACGGACTTGGCGTTCTGGCCAGCGTTGGCATAGCTCTCGCTTTCGCTTTTGCCTGGGCCATCCTCACCTCCCGCGCTCACAAGAACAGGGCGCGGGTGCTGGAAGATCTAAATACTACCATAAGCCAGCAAAAAAAGTTGCTGGACAGCGTGAATAGCTCCTTGAAAGCCGGGATGGTCCTTTTGAACGCCAACGGCTACATTCTTGTCTGCAATCCCGCCTTCTGTAAAATCTGCGGCGTCTCCGGAGAACAGATCGATGGGCGGCCGTTGGCCGAAGTAATGCGCGGATCCGCGTGCACGGAGATTTTGCAAGCCATGGCGCAGATGCTGGCTTCCGGATCCGATAGCAAGTGGTTGGAAGTCGAACTTCCCAACGAGCAAAAGGAGCCTCGTCTGTACAGGGTGCATTTGATGCCGTACGAGTCCCTCCCCGGCGAGAAGCTTACGAATGGAAACGGTTGCGTTGCGATATTCGAAGATATAACCGTATTCAGGGCCAACGCCAAAAAGCGCCGGCAAAGAGAGAAGGCGTTGCTCGCCGCGTTTGACAGCGCGATGGCTAGCGCGGATCCGGATCTGGTGGGACAGACCTTCAAAATTGACTCTCTCGCCGTCAAACTGGCCGATGATCTCAAAATGACCGACGACGAAAAAGAAACGTTGCGCATCGGAGCGATGCTGACGCAAATAGGCAAATTATTTATTCCCAGGGAACTTTTGCATAAAAAGGGCAAATTTACCGACGAAGAAATCGCGCAGGTTAGGGAAGCGACCAAAAACGCCGACGCGGCCCTGGGAAATTATGATTTTGGATTGCCAGTGCAACAAACCTTGCGGGAGATGAATGAGAGAATGGATGGCCGGGGACCCATGGGGCTGAAAGGCGATCAAATTTCTCTTGCCGGCCGGGTATTGGCCGTCGCAAACGCGTTTATCGCGCTTACCAATCCCCGTTCCTGGCGCGATGACGAAGGAAAGACCATAGAGGAAGCGCTGACAATAATTGCGGGCGACAAAGGCTTTGATCCCAAAATCGCCTCGGCCCTCGCGAAAATGGATCTGGCGGAATTGTATAAAAGCGCCAAATGCGACAGCGCGAATGGGTAGGGGGCGGAAATCAATTGGAAATGACCGCGCGCTCCCCATCATCGCCCGCGTATTTGACAAGATAATTGCTGGACGTCGCAAAAATCATGGACAGAAGCGGGGAAGAGGCGGGGGAGTTGGACGGCGCCTAGACGCGAATATTAATGAGTCAACATAAATTTATATAAAAGGATAAACGACGCGAGGACGCGCCGAACTTATTAATGCTTATATTTCTATAAACGCTTGCTCCGAGGAGTCGCATTCCCGGATAATCTCCTGGAATATCGCGTTTAAAATTATCCCCCTTAAAATTCAAGGAGTCGCGGATTTGTCGCGACTCCTTTTTATTGGACACGTTATATAAGCCGAAGGAAACTATTCCGCTTTGTACCTGTTAAAATGTATAGGAGAACAAACCGCTTATATTCCATGCGTCGCGGAGACCGCGATGATCTCCGCCGGTCGATGCGAGACCCCAGACGCTGTCCGAGCGATCCATTATGAGATGGACGTAGCCGAATTCCAAATTAAAAGACAAATTTTCATATATTTTAATTTCATTCAACATGCCAAATTCCCGGGCGTAGTCTTTGTCGGTCAGATAGATGTTGTCGCGACCCATTGGAGGCGCGCCATTGGTATTTAGTTGCATCCAGGATCCAGTTTTCTTATATATCTTTTCGAGAATGCCCTAAGAGTTCGTGCCTCCCCAAAGGCTCCCATGCGGGGTATGGCGAAGGTTGCGAATGAATGAGACATTTTTCAACCTCAAGCCTACGCCCCATGTGCCAATAAGGGTGTTGTCGATTACCCTGTCCCGCTCCATGCCATTGATGTCCGGTCCCGCCAAAGTATCGGAAAATCCGGAAACGCCGAAATCATTGACAAGATACGGCAATCTTTCCGAACCGTTGCTCAAATCGTCGTCGTCCCCGGATGCGTACCAGCCGTAAAGACCGGGAATGCCCCAGTCCAGTTTGTATTCGAGAATCGCGGCTCCCATCCAGCCTTTGCGATCGAGTGGCTCGTCGCCAGCCCATGACACGCTGCCATATGTAAATTCCCAGGCGAATCGCCAGGGATCGAACATCGTAAGTTCGCCGGTGGCTCCCGCCCGCCAAATATTGGCGTACGCGCTGGACTTTCTGTCATTAATTTTTGGATTATCGCCAGGCAAGGGAAACATGCCGCTGAAAAAGTAGTTTCCGTCCGGCTGGGAAACGCGGTTCCAAACTGCCCCGCGTTGTTCTTGAAGGTATTGGGGCCAATTGCGCCGTACATTGCCCAGGGGGTGACAGCCCAGCCGTCGAATCGCAACGGGATGAACAACCGCCAACGTCAAGATTATCCATAAAGCCGCTTTCGTTTTTATCCGGCGCGGACACATAATTGTCGTTATACGGACGCATCCAGAAGCCTGTTAAAGCGATGTTGTCGTTTACTGTATAACTCGCTATAACGCCGGCCCCATCCGCGGTCATCACTATCGGGCCATCAAGGGCCAAATAGGGCGTCCGGAAAGCCTGGATGCCCATCTTGACGCGCGGACGCGTGTCGGGAATCGTCCATTCGATAAACGCTCTTTTTAGTTTGATAACGTTCCTGGCGTCGGCGCCAAGAGGAGCGCCGCTTTGTTCGCCGACGCCTTTGCCCCAGATAAATTTTCCGATTTCGAAATATACCTGACCGCTCAAATTTTCCGAGGCTACCGCGTCAAGCTGGATGCGAACCCGGGATCTGGCTTCGAACTCGTCTTCCAGGTAGTCGTAACCCTGATGCCCATGATCGCAGAAATTTCCGTTTTGACCATACTGCATGCTGACGAGCCACCAGTCTTTTACCTTGAAATCGATAGCTTCGGCTACGACGGCAAGGCAAAGCGAAGCGACGGCGAATAATCCCAAAAAAATTATTTTGAGTTTACACATTTATGAGTCTCCGTAAATATTTATACCTGCGTCCGGAGCGGGAAACGGAATCCTATCGCGCCAGTGGGACAGCTTGGCCTGCAGTTGGCGCAATGCCAGCACTCGTCCCCATAGATTACTTCCGGCCTCTCGCTATTGTCGACAGTCGCGGTCATTTCAAGAATATATCCCGGACAGTCATCGACGCACGAGCCGCAAGCCTTGCAATGGCCGCAATGCATGCAACGCTCGGCTTCCAGTATGGCTTGTTCCCGCGTCAATCCGAGATTCAATTCGGACAAAGATTTGGGGCAAGCGTTCGATGCTTCCGTTTGCGGTTCGGAACGACCGTATTGGGCGACGCCGTATATTTCTTCAAAGGGAACAACGTAGGGAGGCGTATCCGAGCCAAGCTCGTCTCTGCCTTTCAGCATATTGTCTTCATTAAAGACATACACGCGCGCGTTCTCGCCAGTGAGAAAAGCGTGAGCCGCGAAAGACGCCCGTCTGCCGTCGCCTATGGCCCGGGCGATGGAAGCCGGGCCGCCGATACGTCACCCGCGGCGAAGACGCCGTCGGCGCTTGTTTTTTGGGTATTGTCCGCGACGATCCAGCCTCTGGGGCCAAGTTCGACATCGCCCGGTTTCAAAAAAGACAGATCGGGTTTCATACCCACAGTGAAAATTACCGTGTCGCACGGTATCTCATAAGCTCCGTCCGGCTCCGGCTCGAGAGTCAGGCGACCCTTGTCATCGAAGGAACAGGAACGGACGCGAAAACAGTCGACGCCGGCAACTTTGCCGTTTTCCGCGCGAATGCCCCTCATCGCGCTTCCTGTGTGGAGATGAATGCCTTCCTTCGCGGTCAGCTCGATATCGTCGGCCGGGGCGCGAAGCTCGCCTTCCTTTTCCAGACAGACAATATGAACGCCCTTCGCGCCCAGCCTCTTGGCGACGAAAGCGCAATCGAATCCGACGCCTCCGCCGCCCATTACCACCACCCGTTCGCCAATTTCTCCGGCGTTTAGACCAAGGGCCGAAGCGTGTAAAAATTCGACGGCCTTGACCGCGTTTTCCGCGCCCGGAATGGGCAAACTGTTTTCTTTGGGCAGACCGGTCGCGATAACGATAGCGTCAAACCTTCTCCGGATTTCATCCATCGAAATATCTTCGTCGACTTTCGTGTTGACGAAAGCTCGAACGCCGGTATCCAGGATTAGTCCCGTTTCTTTATCGACAATATGTCTGGGGAGCCGGAATGAGGGAACGCCGTAACGGGGCATTCCGCCAAGCACGGTTCTGGATTCGTAAAAGGTGGCGGAATGGCCCAGGAGGGAGAGGAAATACGCCGCGGCAAGTCCGGCCGGCCCTCCGCCGACTATGGCGACGCGTTTGCCAGTCGAAGGTCGGTTTTTGAATCTGACGACTCCATGTTCGGCGTAATCGGAACACGCCCGCTCGAGCGAGCGGGTATTGACGGATCATTCCAGCTTGTCGCGATTGCGCGCGTCCATGCAAAAATGCGGACAAGCGCGTCCGGTTACGCCAGGGAAGGGATTTTT
>CAMWPE010000052.1 GCA_947176055.1 uncultured Desulfovibrio sp. | reverse complement strand
TGGTGGGGATGCTCTGTCCCGCGACGAGAGCCATGCCTTTCGCCTGGCTGGCGTGCGCCATATGCGCCATTCTGGGGTGGGATCTTACCATCCTCCGCGTGCTGGCTCTCTCGATTCAGGGCGTCATCATCGCGATCGGCGTGTTAATCATCGTCTTTGGCGCAATCCTCATCCTCTATACGCTCGAGAGAAGCGGAGGCATGGAGACTATCCAGTACGGGATGCAGCATGTAAGCCGCGACCGCCGCGTGCAGGCCATCATTATCGGCTTCATGTTCGCGGCCTTCATCGAAGGAGCCGCCGGGTTCGGCACGCCGGCCGCTCTGGCCGCGCCGCTCCTGCTGGGGCTTCAATTCCCGGCCATGGCGGCCGCCGTCGTCTGCCTGGTGTTTAACAGCGTGCCAGTCTCTTTCGGCGCCGTCGGCACGCCCATTCTCGTTGGCTTCGGGTTGCTCAAGGATCACGTGGCGCAACTCGTCGCCGCCGATCCCGCCGTGCCCTATACCGGTTTTGACACCTTCGCGAAGGTCGTAGGCGAATACGCCACTCTCATGCACGGACCAATGGCCGTAATTCTCACTATCTTCATGCTCGGCTTCATGACGCGCTTCTGGGGTCCCGAGCGCTCCTGGGCGCCCGGTTTCCGCGCATGGAAATTCTGCGTTTTCGCGGCTGTCTGCTTCCTGGTTCCCTACGTCGCCTGCGCATGGGGCCTTGGACCGGAATTTCCCTCCATGCTTGGCGGCCTGATTGGTCTGGCCGTCGTAGTCTGGGGAGCGAAAATGGGTTTCTGCGTGCCGAAGGAAGTGTGGGGATTCGGCGATCCCAAAGACTGGGATCCTACCTGGTCAGGTTCCGAAAGCAATTTGCAGGTCAAGGAAGTCGAGCCGCATATGAGCCAGTTCATGGCGTGGCTTCCTTATGTTATAATCTGTGTTCTGCTCGTAATTTCCCGTATCCCTGAACTCGGCCTTAAGGGCTGGATGAGCGCGCAGAAAATCACCTTTAATAATATCCTGGGCTTCAAGGATATTTCCGAAGGCATCGCCTATCTCTATTTGCCCGGCACCTTTTTCATCTTCGTTGCTCTCCTCACCATCTGGTTGCACAAGATGCCCTCCGAGGCGGTAAAGGGCGCCTGGGGCGAAAGTTTTAGAAAGATGAAGGCCCCGACGATCGCCCTTTGCTTCGCCGTGGCGCTGGTAGCCATTTTCCGCGGCTCGGCGGTCAACCCGGGACAAATCCCGTCCATGCCTCTGGCCCTCGCCGAAACAGTCGGCAACGCGGCCGGAGCCATCTGGCCTTTCCTCTCCGCCTTCGTCGGCGGTCTGGGCGCCTTTATCACTGGCTCCGCCACCATTTCCGATCTTATGTTCGGCGAATTCCAATGGGGTATGGCCTCCATGCTGCATCTGCCCAGGGCCATAATCGAAGCCTCCCAGACAGTGGGCGGCGCCATGGGCAATATGATCTGCATCCATAACATCGTCGCCGCTTGCGCGGTCGTAGGACTGTCCGGTCGCGAAGGCGAAGTCATGCGCAAGACATTCTGGCCCTTCCTCCTCTACGGCGTAGTCGTGGGCGTTATCTGCTGGATACTCGTCTTATCGGCCAACGGTCCCATGTAAGACCCTGGCTTGCTAAAATATTAATTCGGCGCGACTCCGGTCGCGCTTTTTTTATCGCGCGCGAGGGGGCGGCTCCGGTTTTTGGCGCGAGCCGAGCGAAAACCGCGTGGCCGGAACCAAATCCCGCGTCCGGGCCAAATAGTTAGCAAAAGCGAGGGATGGAAAACTAATGATCGAAGTTTTAGCGGTTTGCTCGGGCGCCTGTCTTGGCGCCCTCGGACGCTGGGGACTGGGAGCCTTGTTAAACGCCCTGTTTCCGGCATTGCCGCCCGGCACGCTCGCGGCGAACTGGCTGGGATCCTTTCTGATGGGAATATTTATGGGAGCGAGTCTGCTCGCGCCGCGCATACCGGCGCAATGGCGACTTTTTATTGTCACCGGCTTTCTCGGCTCGCTGACCACCTTCTCGGCGTTCGCGGGAGAAATGACGAGACTGGCGGCGGCGGGACGTTTCGGACTTTTCTCCCTTGGCGTAGTCGCGCATGTCGCCGGATCCTTGCTGATGGTATTTTTGGGAATGCGCCTTGTCGCGATCCTGGCGAAATCTTTTGTCAGACTATAAAATTTTTATTTGCCGCTCCGGCGAGGCTCGAAGAAATTTGGCAACGCGAAAAGTCGATAGCGTTTGGCGGGCGAAGGCGACGCGGGCATGGTTATTTGACCCTCGATGGCCGCGGGCTCGCTGGTCAGGCCAAAGGGAGGCAACGCCTCCAGCCAGCCGCCGCGAAAAATATCGCCGGGAAGGGAGATAACCGGCATGCTGGCCGCGGAGCCCGCGAACAGGCTCGCGCCGGGCAACTTCGCGCTAAAGGGACTAGGCCGCGTCGTATTGCCAAAGCTGGGCAACGGCGTGTAAGACTCGCGCAGGACTTCCAGAAAATCGTTTCCGGTCCGGCCCACAAAAGTATAGAGCGAGGTTCCGTCGGGAGAAACCAGCAAACTTACAGGCATTGTGCCGCCATGAATGCCCATATAGGCCGGTTTGCCGCCCGCGGGCATTTCGATCCACCCGTCTTCCGCCGACCGCGCGCCGGACGCGCCAGCCAGCATTAACAAAGCCGCGCAAAATAAAAAAAAGCGATATTTTTTCATATTCTCCGACCGCGCGGGAAAGGCGCCATAATATTCGATTACGCGCGACGCCGACCGCTGTCAAGCGGCTTAACGGTCAAAAATTTTTAAATGATTACGCTTCGCGAAAATTTCCGGCGCCGGGAGCCTTTTTCCAGTGTATATTTTTTCTAAAATTTTATATGATTTTCCGGCGCGAATCCGTAAGGCTTGTTAAATATTGGCATTAATTTTGCATTATTTATAATAATTTACAAAAAGATGACATCGCGGAGCGTTATATGAACAAGGTATTGGAACAGCATGAAGTCGACGCCCTTTTGAAGGGCCTTTCTGGCGGAGAAATTGAGACGGAGCAGGATCTGCCCGTCGACGAAGAGGGCATTGTCCGGTTTGATCTGGCCAATCAGGACAGAATCATTCGCGGCCGCATGCCCGTGCTGGAAATTGTGAATGATCGATTCGCGAGGCTTTGCACCAACGCCCTTTCCAACGCCGTCCGCAAGAGGGTCGAAATCAATCCCATTTCCATTGATATGACAAAATTCGGCGAATTCATGCGCAATCTGCCCGTGCCGACGTCCATCAATATTTTCAAGATGGATCCGTTGCGCGGCAACGCGATCATGATCGTGGATTCGCGTCTTGTTTTCGCGCTGGTGGAAAATATTTTTGGAGGCGCGGGATCACAACCCAAAATCGAAGGTCGCGAATTTACGCGCATCGAGCAGGCGGTGGTCGATAAAATAGTAAAAATAGCGCTGGAAAATATGGAGGAATCCTGGCGTCCCGTGCATGACGTCAAGCTGGAGATGGTGCGCAGCGAGATCAATCCCCAATTCGCGGCCATAGTGCCGCCGAGCGACGTGGTTGTAATTATCACCTTTGAGGTGGAGCTGGACACGTCCCTCGGAACCATGGTGATTTGCCTGCCCTACGCGACCATCGAGCCGATTCGCTCCAAATTGCACGCCAGTTTCCAGACTGAGCGCCTGGAGATAGATCATGTCTGGCTTTCGCGTCTTAAGGAGCGCCTGCTGGAAACTCCGGTCGAGTTAAAAGTCCACTTCGGCGACACTACGATTACCGGCAATCAATTATTGCGAATGCAGGTGGGCGACGTCATCGTTCTGGACACCGATGTCGAGGATATGTTGCCTTGCACAGTGGCCGGCGTAAAGAAATACGAAGGAATCCCGGGCACGGTCAAGGCGATGAAATCTTTTCAGATAATCAAGGAAAACGAGCCGCAATACACTTAATTGCTATAGCTTAAGACTACAGCGCGCGACTGTAGCGAAAGCGGCCCGATGCTAACGCTGTTTGTAGACGCCTCCATTGAGGCGTCATTTTTTACGCTGTTTTTGCGTCCAATAGGGAGAGTCCGCGCTTTTACTCTTTCTCCTTTCCAGGACGGGCGCCGGTGGCCGCGGCCTCGTCGACGATCCAGACCAGATCTCCGGCCCGGGGCCGAACCATCTGCGACGGCAGTTTTGGCGGCGTAAGCAGGTTCATGGCCTGGGTCAGTGTCTCCCTTTTGTCTTCGCCATTCACCAGGAACATGCAACAGCGCGAATTGTTGATTACGGGCAGAGTGAGAGTGATCCGGTCCGTTTTCCGCTCCGGCACGTAAACGTCCATGGCGATTCGCTTTTTTTCCGCTAGCGCGGGGGAATTGGGAAAAATGGAGCCGGTATGACCGTCGTCGCCCATCCCGAGGAGCATAAAATCGAATCTGGGCGTTTCGTTGGGACCCAGATTGAAATCCCGCCGGATCTGCTCTTCGTAACGCGCGGCCGCCTCCTCAGGATCGTCCTCGCCATGAATCCGGTAAAAATGCGTCGCCGGAACTTTGCTTAATAATTCCCGCCGGGCCAGGCCGTAATTGCTGTCCGGATGATCCGGACCCACGCCGCGCTCATCGACCCAGAAAAAGGTCATCTTGTCCCAGGGCAACCGGTCCGCCCAGTCGGTCCTGGCGAGCAACCGGAACAAGGGAATGGGAGACGTTCCCCCGGACAGAGCGATCTTGAAAACTCCGCGCTCGGCTACGGCCTCTTCGCAGGCGGCCGCCAGGATATGGGCCGCGCGCTCGGCCATGGCTTCGGGATTTTTATGAATATGCAAGGAAAGATGAACGGATCTGCTCTTCATCATTGTCTCCATTCTTGAAAAAATATTCGCTCAATTCCGGAACAAGGGCGTAAGGCAAAAACCTTCGGGATGGTTGTGTCCGTCTAGCCGGCAAGACGCGTCCGGGTACGGCTCCTCGACTATATGCAACACCCTGCCGTTGTTCAGGCTCAAAGTTTGCCACGTTGCCTGACACCGCAACGGCCCGTTGGCAAGAATCCGCCTTGCTTCCGGCGAATTGGCTTCCAGCTCGAAATTCCATCGATGATCGAAATCTTCGCCCGGCGCCACCGGCTTCGCGGCGTTCAAAAACCGGCGCATGACCGTCGACCCATTCCGGCCCGTTATCGCCGCGTCCAGATTGAAATTATTGATCTGGACGTCGCCTTTGTTGCGGGCGATAGCGCGGACGACCATAAGCAGGGTCTTGCCGTCGGACATCAGGCCCGCGTCGACGGAACAGGATTGCACGGGGAGCAATTGATCCATGGTTTTGCGCGTCGCGGCGTTCTTGTCGGCGAACAGCGCCCGGTAACGGGCGTGTCTTTTTAGCATGGCTTCGCGCAGGGCGGCGACAAGCTCCGCGGCGTTGGCCAGCCGGACAATTCGCCAGCCAGACGACGAGCGCTCCATATAAAAGATTAACGGAAAAGCCTGTCCCAGCATGGGATTTTCAACTTTCGCGCTGAGATATGCGACGTTTTCTCCTTCTTGCCGGATATGCATGGTCTTGACGATCTGTTCGATAAAATCCGGAGGCAACAATTCCAGATCTTTTTTTAATAATTCTTCCTCTTCCATAGGCCACGCGGGAGTTTTGTCGTTTTTGGCGGACAGGCGGTTGAGAAAGACCGTTTGCAGGAGATGGCCGATATTGCGCTCCTGATCCGCTCCGGCCTTATAGAAGGGAAAAGCGCGGGCGACCTCGCGGGCCAGATCCGCGCTCGTCCGCCGGAAATCCACAAAGCGCGCCAACTTGGCCGGATCCGGCGGAGCCAGGGTCGCCTTTATTTTTTCGCCCGCGTACACGGCGGTCTGTCTGTATAGATATTGCTGCCAGCCAAAATAACAGCCGTAAGCGACGCCGCAGAGTAGAACCGCCAGAATGAGCGCCGCGATAATTTTATGGGCCGCGGCCTTTTCCCTTAAATTAGCGAGGGCGGTAATGTTCATAAAGTTTTCTTTTGGGAATTTACGTTTTTATGAGAGTAGCCGAATGCCGGCGAGCCGCCGGGAAGTTCCCTTTCTATTTTCAGGGCCAGGGGGGTCGCCGTCTCCGGCGCGTCGAGATCCAGACGAATAAGGCACCAGCCGCCGAAAATTTTTAAAAAGGCCAGACGGTTTGTCAGTGAAAGCGCCGTTTTGTCGCGCCAGGCCATAGGGGGGACATAGACGGCGGAAAAAGACGACAGCGAGCCGGCCCGCAGAGACAAGAGCCGCCGCCAGACGCGAAACCAGGCCCAGCCGTCGCGCGCGGAAGACTTTTGGCGGCAAAGACCGAAACAGGACGCGAATGACGCGGTAT
The DNA here is from genome assembly GCA_947176055.1 of uncultured Desulfovibrio sp. Taxonomy (GTDB): domain Bacteria; phylum Desulfobacterota; class Desulfovibrionia; order Desulfovibrionales; family Desulfovibrionaceae; genus Desulfovibrio. Next base: position 5,860 of record CAMWPE010000052.1, on the reverse strand, counting down.
TCCAGAAACTCACCATCAATCCCCGTCTGGCAACGCGCAAACCTTCCTCGATAGCGTTCTTGTCGCTATCCGGAGCCGTCTTGCGCAAATGAACGATGACCCAGTCGAAATAATCGTTGTCAAAGGGCAAGGAATCGTCGCTGGCGGCGTATATCTCCAGGCCGGGCGCGGGCTGGGCGGCGGCCGCGCGCCTATATTCCGCGTCCGGCTCCGTCGCCACCACATCGAAGCCCAGTCGCCAGAGCAGGGGCAGAAACGCTCCGTCGCCGCAATTCGCCTCCAGGATGGGCGCGCCGCGTCTGGGCCAGCTGGCCAGGGCTTCCCGCAACAAAGCCGCCTGGCAAGCGAAAAGCGCCTGATCTTTGTCTTTTTTCAGCCGTTTATCCGGAGGCGATGGGGGCAACACGCCCGCTCCTTGTGGACAACGTTTTACGCTTGTTTATCATCAAAAAAATAGTCCCCGGGATATTTTCGCCGGAATTATCGCGTCTATTTGTACATAGGCAGAATATCCAGCGCGAACAATATATGACATACCGCTACAAGAATGCCGTAAGCGAAGAGCAAGGGAACCAGAGCCTGGCCTCCCGGGGCCTGGTAACCGGCGGCCGCGAATCTTTTTCTCCCCGCGCGCAAAAGCAGGGCCGGAACGATGACCGACCAGACCGACGCGGCGAGTCCCGCCCAGCCAATCGCCGGCAAAAAGCCGTCCGGCCAGATAAGCCCGCAGATCATCGGCGGCAACATGGTGACGAGCATCGTTTTCGTCCTGCCATTCCGGCTGTCGTCAAAATTACACAAATCGGCCATATAGTCAAAAAGCCCCAGTCCGGCGCCCAGGAAGGACGTGGCCACCGCCAGCAGGGAGAAAATTTCGAGGAAGCGCATGAGCAAGCCCGCGCCAAGATTCTCGCCGGCGACCGCCAGTAGATCTCCCACATTCCCGCCGGCGGCGATGACTTCCTTATAGGCCGGCCGGGGGATCACTCCGTCCGCGGCGAGAATCCAGGCGAAGTAGCAGGCGAAAGCGATCAGCGTGCCATAGCGCAGGCAGGAGTTAATGGAGCGGCCATCCTTACCCATGTATTTAACAAGACTGGGCACGGAAGCGTGAAAACAAAACGAAGTCAGGTAAGTGGAGACCGCGCACCAGATAAAAATAATCTTGCTTGCCTCTCCGCCTTCGCCGATTATATAGCTTAACTTCATATCGCCGAACATGCCGGCCACAGAGAAGATCAGGGTCAATACCATGCCGCACATCATGACTACGGAGAGACGGTCGACAGCCCGGGCCGATTGCCAGATGCAGATCGCCAGGAGAACGCCGAAAATCAGGCTGGTAAAAAATCTGGGCGGCGGGTTTTGCAAAACGGGCGTGAGCACATGCTGGACGATGGAGCCGCCGCCGCTGACATAGGCGTAAACGAGGATGTAGAGGACGAAGGCCACCGACAGGCCATTCAGGGTAGACCAGAAATCGCCCAGAAGATTTTTAACAAGGGTATGAAAACTGTCGCCGGGCTCGAAATGCAGGTTGACCTCGAGCAATGCCTGACTGGAGCGCAACATACAGAACCAGGAAATTACGAGCAGGGCGACGGACCAGAAAAACCACATTCCGGCCGAAATCATGGGCAAGCTCAACATGCCCGCTCCGATAGCGGTTCCGGCCACGACCATTGTCCCGCCCAGGACGGGCATCCCGCTCATTTTCATACGCCTCTCCTCCTTCATCCTCCTAGAAGTTATCCCTTAACGGCCAGAGCGCGTCGGCCCGCGCAAGTTTCCCGTTTAGCGGGCAAGAGCGGACGTTTCGCATGATCTTCGGGCGTGGGATCAGGCGGGCCGGACGGTCGCCGTCTATCGGTCAATCCAGACCAGGGAGCCCTGCCTGCCCCGCGCCCTGTCGCGGCGCCATGAAAAGAAGGCGCGATCGTTGACGTAAGTACAAACATCTAATCCGTATATGTTTTCCCGCTTTACACCCGCCTTCAAGAGTTGCCGGACGGTCATTTGCCAGAGATTGACCGTCTTGGTTGCCGGATCATAAAATTCGCGGAAAGCTTCGCCCCATTCTTCGTCGAAATGGACGAATTCCGCGGCGGTTGGTCCCAGACTGGGGCCGCGGACGGCTAATAAACCCTCCGGACGTTTTTTGAAAGCGTCGCAAAATACCTCTACGGCGGCGCCGATAAAACCGGCCCTGTTGCCACGCCAGCCTATATGCAGGGCCATGACGGCCCGTCCGTCGCCGGAGGCGAGCATGAGCGGCTGGCAATCGGCGGTCTTGATCAACAGACCCAGGCGAGTCTGCTCCGTCGCCATGCCGTCGGCTTCCGGCAAATTCTCCGGATTTATTTTTGTAGGCGCCGGATTAATCAAGAGGCGCGAGCCATGAACCTGTTCGCATTCGCTCCAGGCGTTCGCGCCCGGGCAGGATTCGAGCATTTCTTCGCGATTCCGGATCGCCTCTTCGCGTCGGCCGGGGATCTTCAAGGAGATATTTCCGGCAAGGTCGTCGGGACTATCCAGAAAGGTATATTGGAAGGCGCAGATCGCCGGCGTCCCGGGAAAAGGGAAAAGAAAAGTTTTCACAGCCATATAAATCCCGCTTCGGAGCAAAGACAATTTACCGGTATATCGAAGGGGTCCGCGGGCACGGATGGCAAGATCTGAAAATCGAAGCACAATCCCGCGAGAAGCGGCCGGGCGGTAAGACTAGCAAGATAACGATCGAAATAGCCGCCGCCGTAACCGAGCCTGCAACCTTTTTTATCAAAAGCCAGACCGGGCATGACTACGAGATGGGGAATACCCGCCGCGTCTCCCGCCGGCTCCGTTATGCCAAAGGCTCCCGCGCGCATGTCCGCCGGGGAATCGCAACGAATGAAAACCATGCGCCGTTCTCGCTTATCGAGTATTTTGGGGAGCAGGACAGTCTTGCCCGCTCGCCGCGCGGCGTCGAAAAGCTCGCCGGTCGGCGCCTCGTCTCCGAAGGAGGCGTACAGACCTATGGAGGATGCTTTTTGCCAGGGATCGCTATCGAGCATGTTTGCCTGGAGTTTTGTTCCGGCCAGCCGGACTTTTTCCGGCGCCGTATTCTTTCGCCGGGCGAGCATGAGCCGGCGGAGTTTATCTTTCTCCGCGCCAGGGGGCGACTTTTCATTATGGGGAATTTGTGCGATCATCTTTAAGGCATTAATTTAGCGCGATCATATTGCCATATATTAACAGAGGACAGGACACAATGCCAGAACATATCGCCGATAATTTCGCGGATTGCGAGCTTTTATGGATCGTAATAGGCGACATTCATGATCAGACGGGAAATTTTGGGAAAATACCGGAGCTGGATCGGGCGACGGGGGTGATAATAAGCGGCGATTTGAGCAACTGCGGCGGTCGCGAGGACGCCGCCCGTGTCATGCGCGCGATTCGCGAAAGAGGTCTGCCAGTCCTTGCCCAGATAGGCAATATGGACAAAGCGGAAATCGACGACTGGCTGACCGGCGAGGGCGTAAATCTGCACGGGAAAACGCGGGAGCTGGCGCCGGAGATCGCGGTTTTCGGCGTTGGCGGCTCGACCATAACGCCCATGAAAACATGCTCGGAATTTCCGGAGGAAGCTTACGCGGCCTGGCTCGAGGAGGAATGGAAGACCGCCGACAAATATCCCTTGACCATTCTCGTGTCCCATAACCCTCCCCGGGACACAGTCTGCGACGCCATTAACGATTCGTTGCACGTCGGCTCGACGGCCGTCCGGGAATTTATCGAAAAGGAACAGCCGGATCTCTGCCTTTGCGGCCATATTCACGAAGGCCGGGGCGAAGACAGAATAGGAAAGACGCTCGTTTTGAATCCAGGGACTCTGGCCTCCGGCGGCTATATAGTAGTATGTTACAAACACGGCCAATTAACCGCGAAACTGGCCCGGGTATAAAGGCGCGCTATGGACTGGTCGAAAAAACGTTGCGTCGTCCTCGATATGGACGGCACAGTTTATCTTGGACATATTCCCATCGAGGGAGCGGTAAAGTTTATTCGCGATCACTGGGACGACATCGATTTTTATTTTTTGAGCAACAACACCTCCAAAGCGCCGGACACCTATATAAAAAAATTGAATGGCATGGGGATTAAAGCGCGACCGGAGCAGTTGCTTTCTCCTGTGACTCCGCTTGTCGATTTCCTGCGCGGAAAGGGAATAAAAAAGGTGTATCCGGTCGGCAACGCCGATTTTCGCCGCGATTTAAAGGAGCGCGCGCCGGAACTGGAGTTTTCCGACGACGATGCGGAAGCCGTCGTCCTGGCCTATGACACCGAGCTGACCTACGAAAAGCTGTCCAAATCAGCCTTGCTTCTGCGAAAGCCGGAGGTCATGTTTCTCGCGACGCATCCGGATCTGGTGTGCCCCTCGCCCGAAGGGCCTCTGCCGGACGTTGGCAGTTTTATCGAATTATACGCCAAAGCGACAGACCGCCGCCCCCAATATATCTTTGGCAAGCCTGATCCTATGGTACTCGCGCCGCTCTTGTCCCGTTATGACAAGAAAGACATGATCATGGTGGGTGATCGCTTGAGCACCGATAAAAAATTGGCCGAAAACGCGGGCATCGACTTTTGCCTGGTATTAAGCGGCGAGGCGACGCTCGAAGATCTGGAAAGGGAGGAGATAAAGCCTACGGTAACCTTGCCGGATCTGGGACATGCGGAGTGGGGAAAAGAGGGGAGCGAATGAATGGGCGGAGAATATATCCGGACGAGGGCGAAGTTTCCGCAAACCGGTATCCTTTTGTCTTTTCATTCCGCTTTAAGGGCGTTTTGCGGGCAAAGCCGTCCCCGGTTATATCTCCGGGCGAACCCGCTAGCTGTCGCTGGATAATTTAAAGTTACATATCACATTCTGGGCGCCGGAAAGAAAAAATGGCGAAAACTTTTTTATTAACCGGATTGTCAGGCGCTGGCAAAACGACGCTGGCCGCTCTGGCTCAAGAGCGTTTGCGAGACGAATTTGATCTGTTGATCCTTGACGGCGACGAGATTCGCGCCGGCTTGAATGTCGATCTGGGTTTTGCACCCGAACATCGCCGCGAGAATATCCGTCGTTGCGGCGAGCTCGCCAAGTTGCTCGCCAAACAAGGCAAAAGCGCCATCCTCGCCGTAATCGCGCCTTATGAATCATTGCGATCCGAACTGCGAAAAATTGTCGGGGCGGAAAACCTTCGCGTAATCCATATTAATTGTCCTCTGGAGCTTTGCGTTCGCCGCGATCCGAAGAAAAATTATCAGAAAGCGCTTTCCGGGCATTTGCGAAATTATACCGGACTCGCCGATATCTACGAACCGCCCGCGAACGCCGATCTTGTATTAAACACCCACCAAAATACGATTGAGAAATGCGCAATTGATCTGGCAAATTTCATACGCGAAGAGCTTTCAGTACGTTCCAACATTGAAAAATATGAACAGTAAAGATTTAGGGAGATAGTTTCAAGTTTCCAATGCCGGATTGCGAGCTTTATTTATGAGAGAAGATCCCATTTTCTTTTTGCACTTCCCCCGTACCGCAGGCACTACAATAAATGAAATATTTAAAGCGAATATTCCTTCGGAACAAATATTAAAAATTTACTCGCAAGCGGAATATAAAACTTACAGCTCCATCGATTCCAAAGTTTTAGATAATACATCGTACATAACAGGTCATCTTTTACTTGGAGAAGTTAACCCTACAAAATTCTATGGACGGAAGGTGAGAGCGTTCACCCTGTTGCGCGATCCAGTAAAAAGATTGATATCAGAGTATAATTTTCTTAAAACATGGAAGAATCAGCATCTGTATGCTTATTTAAAT
>CAMWPE010000051.1 GCA_947176055.1 uncultured Desulfovibrio sp. | reverse complement strand
TCCGATCTCCCCGCCGCGCGTAAACGAGATTATAGGCAAATTATATCAAAAATAAAAAAAGAATCTCCGGATTGTTTCGCTGAAAATATTGTTTCCGCCTGAAAGCGTTATTTCTTCAAAACCCATTCTTCCCGCTTGTATCCCGTTTTAGAAGAGCGAAAATTCGCAAAGGTTGCCACCGATATATTAATTTGAAACTTCGCGCTTTTCTTGCTATAAAATTAGCGAAAAAATTTTAGCCTTGAACGCGACGCCGCGAAAGTCGCGATAGACGCAAAAACGCCCGCTCGCCGATAAGTTTGTCCGTATGTTTCCCGTCGCGACTGGATAAAATATGATTCTTATCGAGAAAATCAAGGAAGCCGCTATATCGGTCATTCCTGTCATGATAGTTGTCTGGGCCCTGCATCTGACAGTCGCTCCCATGGGCGACGCTTTATATAAATTTATGATTGGCGGCGTCCTGCTTATAATAGGTTTAGGCGTATTTTTGGTCGGCGCGGAAATTGGCATTGTGCCAACAGGTTCGAGAGCCGGTTCGGCTTTGACCAGAAAACGCAACCTGACCTTATTGCTCGCGGCCGGTTTTATTATCGGTTTTTTTATAACCATCGCGGAACCCGACGTGCATGTTCTGGCCCAGCAGGCAAAAGCGGTAAGTCCGGATATACCGCAATTCGGACTTGTGGTGATGATCGCTTCCGGCGTGGGTCTTTTTGTCTCCGTAGCCCTGGCGCGAATTGTCTTCCAATTATCGTTGCGGATTATGCTAGCGGTCTTTTACGCGCTTGTGTTTATTTGCGCGGCTTTCGCCCAGCCAGGTTTTCTAGGGATCGCTTTCGATGCAGGCGGAGCGACCACCGGTCCGATGACGGTGCCATTTATTATGGCTCTGGGCATAGGCGTGGCGGCTGTGCGCGCCAGAAGCGACAATGATGACAGTTTCGGACTCATCGGCGTGGCCTCGATCGGGCCGATTCTGGCCGTGCTCGTCCTGGGCTTATTTTCCCGCGACGCTTCTACAGCCGGGGACAACGCCGTAATCGAACAATCCGCTTCCATCTGGGGCCATTTTCTCCGTTATATACCCGAAGTCGTCGAAGAAACCGGCATGGCCCTGGCGCCGCTGATCTTTCTTTTCATTCTTTTCAAATTGTTCCTGTTTGGAAAAATGCGGACGCGCCAGATCATTCGCCTCGTCCTGGGATTGACGTACACATATCTCGGGCTGGTCTGCTTTTTCGTTGGCGTCAAGGGCGGATTTATTCCCGCCGGAACAATGCTTGGATCCATGCTTGCGAAACTGGATTCGGTCTGGATAATCGTGACAGTCGCTTTTGCCCTTGGCGCGCTCGCCGTTTGCGCGGAACCCGCTGTCTGGGTTCTCACCAGGCAAGTGGAAGAAGTTTCCGGTGGCTCCATAAAAAGCAGGATCATTCTTGTGTTTTTATGCGTGGGTGTAGCCAGCGCCGTCGCGCTCTCCCTGGCTCGCCTATATTACGGATTCTCCCTCTGGGCTTTTTTATTGCCCGGCTATATCGTCGCGCTGGCGATGACCTTGATTTGTCCCCCCCTCTTTACCGCCATCGCCTTCGATTCCGGCGGCGTCGCGAGCGGTCCCTTGGCGTCGACATTTATTTTGTCATTCACTCTCGGAGCCGCCCATGAATTTGGCAATATGTCCGCGTTGGACGCTTTTGGCGCCATCGCCTTGATCGCGATGACTCCCTTAATCGCCATCCAGATTCTAGGCATAATATTTAAGTTAAGAATGCGAGGCGCGAAGCGTTAATATGTCCGCCCAACCCAGAAATCAACTTTTAATCAGCGTTGTTCGTCGAGGACGAGGAGAACGCGTCGTCGAGCTTGCCAAGGACGCGGGCGCGGCTGGCAGCACCGCCGTTTTCGGGACTGGCACAAGCCAGAGCACGTTTTGGCGAATGCTGTGTCTTGGCGATGTGGACAAGGAAATTATTTTCACTGTGGCTCCGCCGCCGATTATGGGCCGAATCAGGGAAGCTTTGCGAATGGCGCCGGATTTGTGCGTAAAAATGCCGGGAATTGGCATTATACTCGATATCGATAACTTTTTTCATTTTGGCGCGAAAACGGATCCGGAACTCCGGAGCGCGGCCAACGCGATGGCGGATAACATGAGTCAAAAAATTGAACGCTCGCTTCTCTTTATTGTTGTAAACGCCGGTCTGGCCGACGAGCTCATCGACGTCGCGAGGGACGCCGGCGCGACGGGCGGAACGGTGCTAAAAGCTCGCGGCACCGTCAGGGAAAAGGATGACAGCTTTTTTGGCATTACGATAGTGCCGGAAAAGGAAATATTGCTCATCCTTGTCCTGAAGGAGCAGGAAGAAAAAATTTCAAAGGCGATAAGAGAGAGCGAGCATCTCGATCAGCCTGGCGTTGGAATCATGTTCTCCTTGCCCGCGGACGACTTTTTCCCGCTCGGTCTTAAGAGCAATTCCTGACGGTCCGGCCCGCGGTCCGGAACGGATAAACCGGATCGCGCTGGCCGTCGTTTTCCGATCCGCTTAAATTCTATCTATATATACATTTTGTATAAATTCTTCCATGGCTTCGTCTGCCTGATTAATAAATTCCGACAGCGGCCAGGAAGATCCGCAGGCGTCGCAACGCATCTTCACTTCCCTGCATGAACGTACGATTTTCAGAGTTTTCCCGCATTTGGGACACTTAATAGAAGTTTCCTTCTCCCTCAGCGCGAAATAAGCCATCTTCTCCCTCCAAATAAAAAGCGGGAAGAGTTACTTCCCGCGCTATAGCGATAACAAATTATTTACGCGTCGCTGTATTTAGCGAGCTTCCAAAATATATTAATCCGCGGTCCTGCGCAAAAAAGCCGGTATTTCTAAATTATTCGTATCATAGGTGACGCTGTCTTCGCCCGGAATATGGCGAGTGACGCGAGGCCTCGTATCCTTGCGCGGGAAACGCCTTTCCAGCGGAGCTTCTTCGTAGTCGGAAAACGCTCTTTTCCTGGACTGGATAGGGGCGGGATCGGAGATTGGCTCGCATTCACGGGGCGCCGGATTTTGATTGAACGGCTGAACGTTTGAACCATATTGCGGCTGGCTTTTAGTCTTCAAAGGCGCGACGATTGGGTCGGCGATCTGTTCTTCAAGCGAGGGCGGCTCGATGCCGGTAGCAATAACAGTAACCTGCAACTCGTCGCCCAGGCTCTCGTCGTAAACCATACCATAAATAATATTGATGTTCTTCTGCAGGATTACAGCGTCCTGAATCATGCCTCCGATTTCGTACATCTCCTCCATTGTCAGGCTGTCCTTGGAGGCGGTTATGGTATAGAGAATGCCTTTCGCGCTCTCCAGCGAGACGTTCTCAAGCAACGGGCTTTCGATGGCCATCTGCGTGGCTTCATGCGCGCGATTCTCTCCGGAGGAACGGCCAATGCCCATAAGAGCCAGTCCGCTTTCGCGCATGATGGTGCGCACATCCGCGAAATCGAGATTAATAAAGCCTTCGCGTTTTATAACGTCGGATATACCCCGAACGCCGTTCAATAATACTTCGTTGGCCTTTTTAAACATGACGCTGACCGGCGTTTTCCTGGGCGCAATGCAATTCAGGCGATCGTTGGGAACCACTATGAGGCAATCCACATATTTTTTAAGTTCTTCCAGACCGTCTTCGGCCACGCGCAACCGTTGCGGGCCCTCAAAGGAAAAGGGTTTGGTGACCACGCCAATAGTCAGGCAATTCAACTCCTTCGCCGCCTGGGCGATGACCGGGGCGGCGCCGGTGCCCGTTCCGCCGCCCATTCCCGCGGTTATGAAGACCATATCGGCTTCGCCGATAGCTTCGCGAATGATGTTTATGCTTTCAATGGCGGCTTCCTTGCCCACATTCGGATTCGCTCCGGCTCCCAGCCCGCGGGTTAATTTTTCGCCAAGCTGAATTTTTGTCTTGGCCGAATTTTTGTTCAACGCCTGCAAATCTGTATTGCCGCAAATAAACTGAACCCCGATCAGATCCGACTCTATCATCTCCTGGACGGCGTTGCCTCCGGCTCCGCCTACGCCGATGACCTTGATAGAAGCGTTTCCGGATAAGGAAAGATCTATATCATCGATTATGGATTCGCTCATGTCCGCTCCCTGCCTGCTTATATTATTACGAAATATCTAAAAACCATCTTTTCATTCTCGCCAGGATACCCTCGAAAATACCCGAATCGTTATTGGAGGAAAATATCCTGTTGACCGGTTGTTCCTGCTCGGCTCCGTATCGCAATAGGCCGACCGCCGTGGAGAATTTGGGACTATGCACTATATCTTTAATACCGCCGATTTCAAGAGGATATCCTATCCGGGTAGGCGCGTCGAAGATCTCCGCCCCAAGCTCCTGACAACCTGGAATCAAAGCCGCGCCTCCGGTAAGGACAATACCGGCTCCCAAAAGATCCTTGTATGTGGAGCGCGCGATCACCTGATCCACCAGCTCGAGAATTTCCACCATACGGGGCTCGCAAATCGTGGCGAGCTGACGACGCGTGGCTTTGGCGGGATTCCTGCCGCCGACTAACGGCACCTCGAAAACCTCGTCATTTTCGATCATATCCTCGATGGCGCAACCGTATTTGGTTTTTATCTTTTCCGCTTCGGCCACCGGAGTTTTCAAACCAAAGGCTATATCGTTGGATAGATGCTGTCCCCCTATTGGCAACACCGCCGTATGCTTTATGGCGTCGTTGGCAAAAATAGCCACGTCTGTAGTTCCGCCGCCTATATCAACAAGCGCTACGCCAATTTCACGTTCTTCTTTTGTCAAAACGGCCTTCGCGGAAGCGAGCGATTCCAGGGCGAGATCCGCAACCTGCAGATTACTGCGGCGACAGGATCTTACTATGTTTTGAGCGGATGACACGTCGCCGGTTACAATATGCACCTTTACTTCAAGTCGCACTCCGGCCATGCCGAGAGGATCCACAATGCCTCTCTGACTATCGATAATATATTCCTGCGGCAAAGTGTGGATAACTTCCCTGTTCGCCGGTATGGCCAGCACTTTAGCCGCGTCTATTACCCTTTCTATATCTCTTTGAGTGACGATGCCGCCTTTTACTGCGATAAGCCCGTCGCTGTTAATTCCCATAATATGGCTGCCGGCGATGCCCGCGTAAACGGATTCGATCTGGCGGCCGGACATAAGTTCGGATTCCGCCAGAGCCTTGCGAATGGTTTGGAGTGTCTGTTCGATATTAAATACCACGCCGCGACGCATACCGGTGGATTTGCTGGAGCCCAGACCAATAATTTCCAGCTGTCCCGCCTCGTTCTGTTCGCCAATAACAGCGCAGATTTTTGTAGTTCCGATATCTAGCCCCACAATAATAGGCGATTTTGCCATTAATTACTCCCTATGAGCTCGCCGTTCGCGTATTTATTGTGGCGCGTGGACATTCCCATTCCTTATAATCCATACGTTGCCATCGACCGCTCTGGCTTCCCTCACCGAGGACAGCTCGCGTCTTTTAGCCAGATCGCCCAGAGCGATTCCTAGCCGCGCTAGATTGCTTTCCCAGTCTTCCGCGGCTATCGTAAGCCGCATTTCCCTGTCTTCAAGATATATTTCCACCCCGTTTGACGGACTTAATATCACCGACGCTATGGCTCCCGCCTCTATGGGAAGAACGCCGGTCTGCGCGTCTTTCAACAATTTTTCCAGGACTGGAACAATATCTTCGGCGCCGGGCATTATCCGGAGAGTGGGCAAAGACAGGAAATTGGAACTCTCCACAGGCGCGATAACCTCGCCCCTTTCATTCGCGTAAAACAACTTTCCGTCTTTATGCACCCAGAACGAAGGCATCCGTTCCTTAATCTTGATAACAAATCTGTCCGGCAGAAGTCGTTTTACAGTAACTTTTTCCACCCAGGGCGTATCGCGAAGGTTCCTTTCCACATCGCCTATACTAACGGCAAGACTATTGTCTCCTTCGCTCAAGCCCCCGTATTGAAGCACCATTTCGCGGGATAACCTGCTATTGCCCGTTACGTCGATATGTTTTGTAGTAAAAAAATCGCTTGTTACAGCCTTTCCGTAAAGCCACAGGGACGCGGCTCCCACAAGGACGGCGGCCAGAGCTAATCCGCACAGGGTCAGGAGCGCCAGAAATATGGTTTTTAATCGCAATATCCGTCCGGCTTTTTCAGGTCGCCCTCCTGATCCGTTCCAAAAGGATTTTTTTTTCTCTTCTCCGTAATCGTCGGCAAGCAGATATTTTGTATTTCCGCCTCTTTTGGCTTTCTTTTTCATGTACCCGCTTAACTCAAAATTCTCACTTCAGGCTCGAGTCTGATGCCAAATTTACGGAGCGCCGTTTCCCTGGCTTCGGCAAGCAGATCAAAAGCCGCTTCCGGCGAACCGTTGCCCAGGTTTACAAGAAAATTGGCGTGTTGGGATGAAAACGCCATGCCGCCCCTTTCCTTTCCCCTGAAGCCCGCCATATCCAGTATTTTTCCGGCGGCTAGCCCGGGAGGGTTTTTGAAGGCGCACCCCGCGCTGAGGGACACGATAGGTTGTCTTGACTTTTTCTCAAGAAAATTGAGATTCGCTCGCTTCAAAATGACACTCTTTAAGGAGGCGGTCAAGGTAAAAATGGATTCCAGAACGATGGGCGAACCCGGTAGATCCCCAAACTTCAATCGCCGGTATTCCCTTATTATATCCTTTTGATATATCAGGTTTAATCCTCGATCGGACCATACGAGAACCGAATGGAGAAGGGCCCCAGTTTCGGCGCCAAAGGAGCCCGCGTTCATAGCCGTAAGGCCGCCGATCTGGCCTGGTATACCTACAAGACCTTCCAGTCCCGAAAGCCCGTTCGCAAGGCAATATCGCAATACATGCGCGAAGGGTATCTGGGCGCTCGCCCTTAAATAAATCTTGTCGCCGCTTCTGGCGTAGACCCCCAATTTTGGCTTTAAATTGAGCCGGATCAGGATTAGGGGCAAATCGTGTCCCGCCGCGAGAATATTGCTGCCTCTTCCCAGAACGAACGGCTTTCCGCCCAATTCCCTGCAACGTTCTGGCAATATTTTTAGATCGTCGTAATTTTCGACGGTTAATTCGGCTATGGCTTTTCCGCCCAGCCTGATTGTCGTCCTGTCGGCTAACGACGGCTCCATTATTACGCGCATTGTTCTTTATCCGCGATCCATGCTGGTCCCAAACCGGTGATTGTGCCGGCGCCCATGGTTATAAGGATATCGCCGGGGACAAGAATGCCCGAAAGCTCGTCTTTCATCTCTTCAATGGATTGAAAATAACGCGCCGGAGTATCTGTAACCTGTCTGACTCCGTGACACAGGCTCATACCCGACACGCCGGGTATGGGATTTTCGGAGGCGGCGTAAATTTCGGTCAAAAGCAATTCGTCGGCGTTGGCGAAAACCTTGCAGAAATCACCAAAGAAAGCCTGGGAGCGGGTGAACCTGTGCGGCTGAAAGGCGACTACTATTCTCCGGTCAGGAAACACTGTTCGCGCTGTCCGTAAAGTCGCTTCGATTTCGGCGGGATGATGAGCGTAGTCGTCAATAACGGTGACGCCATCCCGGTCGCCCTTCCATTCAAATCTGCGGCCTACGCCTTTGAAAGATTCCAGGCCCTCGCGGCATTTTTCGAAAGGTATGTCCGCCGCGAACGCCGCGCCAATAGCTCCCAGGGCATTCAAAATGTTATGCTTGCCAGGTTGCGGCAAAGAGACTTCTCCAAGCCGTTCGTCTCCCCGAAGGACTTCGAACCTGCTTTTTCGTCCCATTTCCAGAATATTCGCGCGGAGCGTATTGTCTGCTTCAAAGCCGTACGTCAAAGCCTGCCTTTTGACGCGCGGCAGGATTTTGCGGACGCGCGCGTTGTCGCCGCAAACGATATTTATTCCGTAAAAAGGCGCGTTATTCATAAACTGGAGAAAAGCTTCGTCGATCTCTTCAGGGGATTTATAAAAATCCATATGATCGTTATCGATATTGGTGACAATATTTACAATGGGCAATAGGCATAGAAAGGAACCGTCCGACTCGTCCGCCTCGGCGATAAGAAAAGATCCTTTGCCCAGACGCGCGTTCGTCCCGTAAACGTTGAGTCTTCCCCCAATGATTACGGTGGGATCAAGGCCGGCAGCCTCAAAAATCGAGGCGGTCAGCGACGTGGTGGTAGTTTTGCCATGCGTTCCGGCTACGGCTACGCCCTGTTTCAGACGCATTAACTCCGCCAGCATCTCCGCGCGGGGAATTATGGCTATTTTTCTGGCGCGGGCTTCGATAATTTCCGGATTTTCGTCCGAAATAGCCGTGGAGCGTATGACTACCTGCGCTTGCCCCAAATTGCTCGCGCTGTGGCCCTGGTAAATTTTGGCGCCAAGTTTTTTCAGGCGACGGACAGGGGCGGAATCAGAGAGATCGGAACCTTCGATCTCATAGCCTTGCTCGAGCAGGATCTCGGCGATGCCGCACATCCCCGCGCCGCCTATTCCTATCATATGAATCTTTTTTATCTTGTTTTTCATTTTCTCAAAACCGTCTTTTCCATTTCGCGAACAATCCTGTCCGCCGCGTCTGGAACTCCCCCCGCCAAAGCGGCTCGCGACATTTTTTCCAGCTCAAGCGGGTTGTTCAGCAGCGCGATTATTATATTTCCCGTATTCGCGTCGAGTTCTTTCTCCGGAATTAATATGGCTCCTCCGTCCTCGCTCATATTTTTAGCATTCAAGGTTTGATGATCATGAATCGCGGCGGGAAACGGAGTCAGGATGGCTGGGATTCCAGCGACGCGGAGTTCGGCGACCGTGGTCGCGCCAGAACGGCAAAAAGCAAGATCCGCCCAGCCGTAAGCTTCGTTCATATTAATTATAAAAGGTTCCAGCCGCCATGAAGGAACCCCGGTTTTATCATAGATTCCTTTAAGCCAGGGGAAATCCCTTTCCCCGCACTGATGCCACACTTCGACGCCGGCCGCGCGCAAGGTCGAAAGAATGCCGGCAATAAATTTGTTTATGCCCGTCGCTCCCTGGGATCCGCCAAGGATTAATAGGCGTTTGCCGCCGCCTTCGCGGCGCGCGGCGGCGATTTCTTTACGGACGGGATTGCCGGTAAAGACAGTATCGCGGGAAAAACCGGCGGTATTTTTTTGCGACACGCATATTTTGTCCGCGAATCCGCCAAGGATCCTGTTACCCGCGCCGCAAACAGCGTTCTGTTCGTGAATAAGCAGAGGAATACCCAGGGTTTTCGCGGCCAGGGCGGGCGCGAATGACGCGTAGCCTCCGAATCCCGCGACAATATCGGGATCAAATTTTTTTATTCTTCCGCGCGCTTTAAAAAGCGCCATGACGAGCCTTGCTGTCGCGGGAATAGCTTTTAACCCGCGTCCCAGGACGCCTCGGGTCGCCAGGCCGTAAAACTCGAGACCGGATCGGCGCGACAAATCTCCTTCCAGGCCATAATCGGAGCCAATGAAGAGTATTCGCGCTTCCGGATTTTTCTCCCTTACGCGCTCGGCTACGGCGAGCGCCGGAAAGATGTGCCCGCCGGTGCCACCGGTGGTCAGGATGATTTTGTCCATACCGTTCGCGAAAAATTAAGAAGCAGCCCCACGCATAATAAGGTCGCGACCAGGTTGCTTCCGCCATAGCTCATGAAGGGCATGGGCACGCCTTTGGGCGGCGCGACGCCCATCACCACCGCCAGATTCAAGATGGCTCCCAGGACGAGGATAACGGTAAGCGCGGCCGCGATGAACCTGTCGCGCAGATTCCGCTGGCCCATGATGATTTTATGACAACGCCAAAATAAAAGGCCAAAGAGTCCCATAACGATCGTAACGCCCAGGAAGCCGGTTTCTTCAGCCAGCACC
The DNA here is from genome assembly GCA_947176055.1 of uncultured Desulfovibrio sp. Classification (GTDB taxonomy): domain Bacteria; phylum Desulfobacterota; class Desulfovibrionia; order Desulfovibrionales; family Desulfovibrionaceae; genus Desulfovibrio. The sequence goes on along the minus strand of CAMWPE010000051.1, from coordinate 2,379 downwards.
GCCATGATAAAATCGTTATGGGCTTCCGGCAGATAAAACATTTTTTGTTTGCTCGCGCCTATGCCCACTCCGAAAAAGCTGCCAGAACCAATCGCGAGCAAGGATTGGACCAGCTGGTAGCCCGTGTCCGCCGCGTCCTCGAAAGGATTGAGAAAAGCCAGCAACCGGCGAAGCCTGTATGGCTCGGCTATGGCTAGCGCGGCCGCGCCGGCGCAAGCCAGACAAAGGGAGAAAATGATATATATAAGACGGGTGCCTCCGATGAGACACATAAAAAAGAGAATCGACGCGACTACCACGGCGCTTCCAAAATCCGGCTGCAGAAGCAGGAGAAAACAAAAGAGTCCCGTCACGGCGAATGGCGGAATAACGCCCCTGCTGAAAGTCCTGATGAGGTTTTGCTTCGCGCTCATGAAATAAGCCAGGTAGAGGGCGAGAGCAATTTTTACAAATTCCATCGGCTGGATAGAGACAGGACCGATTTTTATCCATCTTCGCGCTCCGTTTATGGAGGGAGCGAGAGGAGAAAGAGTAATCAGCAAAAGCAAAAGAGCCGCGAAAAGCGCGGGATAATGGATTTTATAGATTAAATTCCTTGGCAATAAAGCGGCCGTCCACATGGCCGCGCCGCCTACGAAAGCGAAGATAAGTTGTTTCTTAAAAAAGAAATACTTGTCCCCGTTGGTTTGTTCAGCCACAACGCCGCTAGCGGACAGCACCATTACAAGGCCGATACCCAGTATCGCGAGGACAATGGCGAAAAGCGTCCAGTCATAGGATCCGGGCGCGGCGGTTTCCGTCGCGGCGTCAAGAGCGGTTTCTTCAAGCGATTTTTTCATTTTAGATTTTCAACGATTTTCCGGAAATCGTCTCCCCTTTCCATATAATTTTTGTACAAGTCATAACTCGATGTGGCGGGCGAAAGCAGCACCGAGTCGCCGGGCCGGGAGTTTGACGCGAGTTTCTCCGTCGCTCCTTTGAGATCCGGACTCCATGATATAGGCGCGGTTCCCTCCCAGGATTTTTCAAAGATATCCCGACTGGCGCCGAACAAACCTATCTCGACTACTTTTTCGCGGATTAGAGGAATCAGGCTCGAGGGATCGCCGCCTTTGAATTTGCCTCCGCATAACAGTCTGACCGGTCCCCGCATGGCTTTCAAAGCCGCTTCCAGGGAAGGCAAGGTCGTGCTTTTGGAGTCGTTTATATAGGTTACGCCATCGCGTTCGAGAACCGTTTCCAGCCTGTGCGGCAACGGCCTGAACATTTCCGCGGCCCTGGTCGCGTTCTCCAGGGTCACGCCAAAAAATTTAACTGCTTGCCACGCGGCTTCGGCGTTTGTTTGATTATGGGCGCCTGGAAGTTTTAGTTCGGGAAACCTTTCCGCCGGAGAAAGCCAGAGTCTCCTCGCTTTAATGGGATAGCGCGCGGCCAAATCTTCAAGACCCGGGCCAAGGATGGCAAGATCTCCCTCGTCCTGGCAACGGAACAGCCTGAATTTGGCGTTCGCGTATTCCTCCAGATTTTTATGATAGTCGAGATGATTTGGACTTAAATTCAACAAAATTCCGGCCCGCGGACGGAATGTGTCGCATCCTTGAAGCTGGAAACTGGAAATTTCCAGGACCAGCGCGTCAGCTTTTCTGTTAGCGAGGAGATATTCGCTCAAAGGGGTGCCAATATTTCCGCCTAGAAACACTTCGTAGCCCTGCGCCTTGAGCATGGCCGCCGCAAGGGACGCTGTTGTTGTCTTGCCGCTTGTGCCCGTGACAGCCAGGACAGGCTCGTTGTCGAGGTAACGCCACGCGAGTTCCATCTCCGAGATTACCCGCGCGGGGTTATCTTCCAGGAGTTCGTTTGCCTTTGCGATGGGCATGCCCGGACTGGGAATTACGAAATCAGCCCCTCGGAAATCGTCCTTTTTGTGGGGGCCCAGTCTCGTTTCCACGCCAAGCGCGGAGAGCTCTTTGAGTTTTTCCGGAGCGACAGCGTTTTCTTTTTGATCCAGCAAACGCGTCTTTACTCCTTTTGAGCTTAATAAGCGGGCCGCGGCGATGCCGGAACGACCGGCTCCAATAACGACCGCAGTCTGGCCCGGTTCCGGTCTGTTCCTGCGTTTTCTGTCTAGCGTCATCCTTACCTCAACTTAAGAGCCGAGAGAGCGACAAGTCCAAGCAAAATGGACAAGATCCAGAAGCGGATAATAATTTTCGATTCCGGAATACCCTTCAATTCAAAGTGATGATGCAAGGGAGCCATCCTGAAAATCCGTTTTCCGCCCGACCAGCGAAAATAGCTTACCTGCAAAATTACGGACAAGGTTTCGGCTACAAAAATGGCGCCGACGAGGGCCAGGATCAGCTCCTGCTTGCATAGGAG
>CAMWPE010000050.1 GCA_947176055.1 uncultured Desulfovibrio sp. | reverse complement strand
TCCTTTCCAGATTATATTTGTTTTCATCCATATAAATACCGGAGCCGCGAGGGCCCATAAAAATATAATCCCCTGAAGGGACGTCCGATCCGGGGAGCCGTTAAATTAAATCGCGCTTAAATTACTTTAATATTAAACGGATTCGTCTTGATAAATGTTCCCATTTATCGGACCGGGCGTCGACGTATTCGCGGCGCGAAGACGTCCGGTCGCCGGGCAATTTCTGGTCGGCGCCCATCCCGCCGTTATCCCGGGACCGCGAGAGTTTTGAGCCTAGATACCCTGGGCGATCATCGCGTCGGCCACCTTGCGGAAGCCCGCGATATTGGCGCCCATGACCAGGTTGTCCGGCTCGCCGAATTCCTTGGCTGTCTCCGCGGCGTTTGTATAAATATTGTCCATTATTTGTTTCAGTTTAGCGTCGACAGTGGCGAAATCCCAGCTTTGCATCGACGCATTCTGCTCCATCTCCAGCTGGCTGGTGGCCACGCCGCCGGCGTTGGCGGCCTTCGCCGGACCGTAAGCGATTTTCGCCTTCACAAACTCGTGAACAGCGTCCAGGGTCGAGGGCATGTTCGCGCCTTCCGCCACGCACTTGCAACCGTTTGCAAGCAGGGTTTTGGCGTCGGCCAGATTTAATTCATTCTGGGTAGCGCAGGGAAAAGCCGCGAAACAGGGGACGCTCCACACGGCGTTGCGACCTTCGGGATAGTCGGCCGCCGGCGTGTATTTGGCGCCGGACACAAGCTCGGCGTAGCGGGTGAGGGAAGCCCGCTCCCTTTCTTTAACTTGCTGAAGGACTTCGACGTTAATCCCGGCGGGATCATATATCATTCCGCGGGAATCGGATACCGTAACCGGTTTCGCGCCTATCTCGAGCAATTTTTGGCAACAGTAGATAGCGACGTTGCCCGCGCCGGACACTACGCAAATCTTGTCTTTCAGGCTTTCGCCGCGAGCCTGGAGCATGGCCATGGCGAAATAAACAACGCCGTACCCGGTCGCTTCCGTCCGGGCCAGGGAGCCGCCGAAAAGGATATTCTTGCCGGTGAGGACGCCTTCGTAACGGTTGGTGAGTTTTTTATACTGGCCGTAAAGATAGCCGATTTCCCGTCCGCCCACGCCGATGTCGCCCGCGGGCACATCGATGGTCGCGCCGATATGCTTGTATAATTCGGTCATGAAGGCCTGGCAGAAGCGCATGATCTCGAGATCGGATTTGCCCTTGGGATCAAAATCGGATCCGCCTTTGGCGCCTCCGATGGGCAAACCCGTAAGGGAATTTTTAAAGATCTGCTCAAAGCCCAGGAATTTCAAGATTCCCATATTCACGCTTGGATGCAGGCGCAAGCCGCCCTTATAGGGTCCGATAGCTGAATTGAACTGGATGCGATAGCCGCGATTTACCTGAATCTCGCCCTTGTCGTTTACCCAGTCGACACGGAATGAAAGAGCGCGCTCCGGCTCGGTTAGCCTTTCCAGAATCCTGTAGCGCTCGTAAACCGGATTTTTTTCGAGGATGGGTTTCAGGCTTTGCAAAACTTCCTGAACGGCCTGCAGGAAGACAGGTTGCCAGGAATATTTTTCCCGCAAATTTTCCATTACCTTTTCGGCGTAAGTCATCCGCGATTCTCCTTTAAATAATGCTAAATTATAAACGGCGATTACAATAATTCATCGCCGTTTTTTCTTCAAGTCGTCATATCCAGCCCCGGACTCAATCCCACTTCGGCGAGCCGGGCAAGTTGTCCTTTTTGGGACGTTCTTTAGGAGGATCTATATATTTGCCTTTTTCGTCCATTCCCGGCGGAACCGGCTTGAGCAATTCCTTTGCTACTTCTCCGGGTCCGGGCAAAGTAAGAGTTTCAGGATTTATGCTGGCCCAGGCGAACCACATGGAATAAACGCCGAAATATTGCTTCATTTCGGAGCCTTTCATGTTGCCCGAAACAGCTTTTCCGGTTACGGGATCCCACACGCTGTTCGTGGTTAGATCCGTAAGTTTGCCATCCCGCATGACGAAAAGAAAAGGATCGGCCCATATTCGCCGGTTAAAAACGCGAATGACATTAAGTGCGGGATCATGGACGGCCAGCATTGGCTCCGGTCCTATAAAGAAATTGACCGCCCCTTCTTTTCTCACATAGCTTATATCGATTGCCATGAGCAATCGGTCGACTTCCAGACAAAACATCCTCGTTTTTTTGGGAAAACGTCTGTCCAGATTTTCCACGGGATAGACAAGGATATCGTTGTCATAATAGGTGTCGTCCCTCAAATAGCTACCGTAAGGATCCCGTCCGTAAGGGCGTCTGCCCCGGGGACGGGAGAGAACCTTGGCGTTGGGATAAACCCTTTTGGCCGCTTCCCAGGTGGTCCAGAATACCGGGACGGTAGGCATCCCCCGGCCGATTAGCGCTCCATCGAAGGCGATGCCCGTCTCCTGCAACCAGAGACTGCCTGTATTGCGATCCATCAAAACGCTGTTGCCGTCGTAAAGGAAGCCGTAAAAGCTGCCTTCGGTTTCATGGCCTTCGACATCGAAAATGAGATTGAGTCCATCCATCCAGGCGTCGTAAACGGCCAGGGTGCCTGTTATAGGACAGTAAGTGATAGCGTAGGCATGATCGTCGATTACCTCGTTCACAACCTGATGCCAGAGCATGTATTGTTGCGGATAAATATAGACGCCATTGGGCAAGAGCGCGACGAAAACAGGCTCCGTCGCCGTCAATTTCAATTCGCCCTGAGCCACGGTGTCATAGCGGGGTCTATACAGGGAAGTGATGGGTCCGGGCAAAGGGATGGGTTGCACCCGTTGCATAATCTCCGCGAGCTGTTTCATATCTCTCGGACGGCCGTCGGCGTCGTCGCTAAAGCGGAGCAACGCGATAAAAAAAACAAGGGCGAAGGCGAAGATCCTTTTCAAATTATCTTTCCTCCTCCTTAAAAAAATAACTAAATATATAATCCCGCAAAGCGTTGGGCCACGCTCTGGGCTTGCGCCCCAGGAAGTCGGCCAGACGCGAATTATCCAGAACCGAATAAGATGGTCTTTTAGCTTTTTGAGGCCAGCCGGACGAGGGAATTGGCTCGATGCCGCAATCGCAATTGGCAATGTGGATCGCTTCGGAAGCGAGCTCGCACCAGTTGGCCTGACCGCTGTTTACGCCATGCCAGATTCCGGTGGCATTCTTTTCGGCGAGTTCCGCGCTCCATTCCGCGAGATCTTCGGTAAAAGTAGGCGAGCCGTATTGATCGTCGACCACTGTCAATAAATCCTGTTCCTTGCACGCCTTGAGAATGGCGGCCACAAAATTTTTCCGTCCCGGACCGAATAGCCACGCCGTACGGATAACGCAGGAGCGGTCTGGCAACAGGGAAAGGACGGCCTTTTCTCCCTCAAGTTTCGTCCGGCCGTAAACGCTTTCCGGATTTGGCGCGTCCGTTTCCTTCCACGGCGCGGATCTGTCGCCGGAGAAAACAAAATCCGTGCTGTAATGAATAAGTCTCGTATTTTCCCTTTGCGAAATGACGCGCGCCAGGGAATCCGGCAAACTCCTGTTAAGGGCGCAAGCGTCGTCAAAATTGTCTTCCGCGTCATCGACGCGCGTCCACGCTATGGTATTAAAAACATAATCGGGAGAGTTTTCGTTAATTTTAGATTCTAGAAAATCGTAATCCAGCAGATCGCCGTCCGCGCGACCAAGGGTCGATACATCCCAGTCGCGTTTTCGCAGTTCTTTTGTCAGAGCCTGACCCAGCAGTCCCGTGTCGCCTCCCAGAATCATAGCTTTCGGCATAAATTCTCCTTTAGTCCGCGCGACGCTTTGCCCCTCGCGACTCCCGCGCGGTCTCAGCCGACCATTCGCGGGCGAGCCTCGTTAATAATCGTCGTTTTCGCGCGCGTTCTCCGGATATTGGCCTGCCGGAAAGGGGACTGGCTCGCGACTTAGCTTTTTTTAACCGGCGCCCACGCAATTAAAGCCGCTATCGACGTAAAGCACTTCGCCGGTTACGGAGCGGCCCAGATCCGACGCGAGGAATACGGCGGCGCCGCCGACATCCGCGGCGGTAACATTGCGGCGAAGGGGAGCGTGAGTTTCCATATAGTTAAAGCTATCCTTGAAACTGGAGACCGCGGACGCGGCGAGGGTCTTTATAGGACCGGCGCTAACGGCGTTTACGCGAATGCTCTTTGGCCCCAGATCGGCGGCCAGATAACGAACCGAAGCTTCCAGCGCGGCTTTGGCCACGCCCATGACGTTGTAGCCGGGAATTACCCTGTTCGCGCCCAGATAAGTCATGGTGATGACGGACGCGTCCGGATTGAACAAGTTTTCAAAAGCGCGGCAGAGGGCGGTAAGGGAATACACGGAAATTTCCATGGCTACCCGGAAGCCTTGTCGCGTGGTATCGATAAATCTGCCGCCCAGATCCTCGCGATTCGCGAAGGCTATGGAATGAACCAATATATCGAATGTTCCCCAGCGCTCGCGGACAAGATCTACCGCGTCCTTTATTTGCCCGTCGTCGGAAACATCGCATTGAAAAGTAAACTCGCCGCCAAGCTCCTGGCTGATGGGTTCGACGCGTTTTTTTATGGCTTCGCCGACATAATTGAATGCCAGCCGGGCGCCATGCTCCTTCAGCGCCGACGCGATGCCAAAAGCTATGCTGCGATTATTGGCCAGGCCCATTATCAGGGCCTTTTTTCCTTCAAGCAACATGGTCCCTCCTTCTTGGCGTTATTTACCTTAAATATTTATTTTTTCGCCGGTTAAAAATTCATAAGCGTCCCTGTATTTGTCCGCGGTTATATTTATGACTTCCTCAGGCAAATCCGGCGGCGGAGGCTCGCGGTTCCAGTCCTGTTTTTTTAGCCAGTCGCGCAAATATTGCTTGTCAAAGCTGGGTTGAGATTTTCCAGGCTCGTACCCCCGGACCGGCCAGAAGCGCGACGAGTCCGGTGTAAGGACTTCGTCTATGATATGCAGGGAGCCGTCGACAAACCCGAATTCGAATTTTGTGTCGGCGATGATGATCCCCTTGCGATGGGCGTAATCCGACGCCGCGTTGTAAATTTCCAGCGAGGCGGCCCTCGCGTTTCGCGCCGCTTCGTCCCCGGTAAGAGCGGCCATTTCCGCGAAGGATATATTTTTATCGTGCTCTCCGCTTCCCGCTTTTGTCGATGGCGTAAAAAGCGCGGGCTCAAGCCTTTGCGATTCCTTGAGACCCGCCGGGAGTTTGTAACCGCAAACTTCGCCGGTTTTTTGGTAATCCAGCCATCCCGAGCCGGTTATATAACCGCGGACTATGCATTCGGCGGCAAGGGGAGCGGCCTTGCGGACAATGACGGATCTGTCTTCCAGCTCGTCGCGCCATGGAGCGAGCTTTTGCGGAAAGGCGGCGACATCCCATTCGAGAACGCAGTTGGGAATAATGGAATCGAACATCCTCGCCCAGAAAAGCGTCAGCTTATTAAGGATTACGCCTTTGTATGGAACCGGTTGCTTCAATACGACATCGAAAGCCGACATCCGATCCGTTGTCACAATAAGCAAAGAGCGATCGTCCAATTCGTAAACGTCGCGCACCTTGCCGCGATTTAACAGGGGATAAACCGTTATATCCGTCGAGGTAACTATTTTCATTTGAGACGCGTTCCTGTTTTTACCGCTCCGCGCGGCGAAGAGGACGATTAGTCGCCGCCTGATCTGGACCGGACGGAGAGGGCGTGAGCTCGCAGGGATTCAATTTCCGCCAGCCGCGCGATATCGGTCGAATGCGCGGTCAGGTAACTGGCCGGAGTATAAATGATATTGGTTTTTTTGCAAAAATTTTGGACAGAGAGCGAGGATGCGAAGCGCGCCGATCCCATGGTGGGCAGGACATGATTGGGCCCGGCGAAATAGTCGCCTACAGGCTCCGGGCAATAATGACCAAGGAAAATCGCGCCGGCGTTTTTGATCCTGGGAAGATAATCCCATGGGGATTGGCAACAGACTTCGAGATGTTCCGGCGCCAGATAATTGGCGATATTTATCGCGGTGTCCATGGATCGCGTCAAAGCGACGCAACCCCAGTCCCGGAGGGAGCGGAGCGCAATTTCCTTCCGGGGCAACTGGCGGGCGCGGATTTCGACGCGCTCCAGCGTCTCGTTCGCGATCTTTTCGCTGTCCGTAACGCAAATCGCCGAAGCCAGAGGATCATGCTCCGCCTGGGAGAGCATATCGGCGGCGATCCAGTCCGGATTGGCGGAGTCGTCGGCCAGGATCAGCACTTCGCTAGGTCCGGCGATCATGTCGATACCTACGCGTCCGTGCAACAACCTTTTCGCGGTTGTGACATATATATTACCAGGACCCGCTATGACATCTACGGGCTCCATAACGCCGACGACGCCTAAAGCCAGCGCGGCTATCCCCCATGGGCCCCCAAGGGCGTAAATTTCCTCTATGTTCAGGATAGCGGCGGCGGCGAGAATATAATCGTTGACATTTCCGTCGCGTCTGGGAGGGGTGATTACGACTATCCTGGGGCAACCTGCGACAATGGCCGGCGACGCGTTCATGAGCAAACTGGAAACCAGGGGGGTGTCGCCGTTTTTTCCTCCGGGCGCGTAAAGACCCGCGGCGGCTACGGGAGCTACGCGCTGACCAAGAATGGAGCCGTCATCCCTGGTGACAAACCAGGATTTTTCCCTTTGTTCGCGGTGAAAAGCGAGAATATTGTCAGCGGCGCGCCGGAGAATTTCCCGATCCGCCGACGGTATTTTAGCCAACGCGTCGTTTATGGCTTCCGGAGACACGCGAAAGGGCGGACGAAAATCCGGACAATCGAATTTTCTGGTATACTCCAGCAGGGCGTCCGCGCCGCGAATGTTGACGGCGTTTATTATGTCCGCGACTTGTCGCTCCGTCTCCGCGTCGGGAACGGAGCGCGATTTAAGCCAGGCGAACGATTGTTTATAATCGTCGTCCTTTATTTTAAGAAACCTGCCAATCATCGGACACCTCGGAATTGATTTATTAGCTCAAGAGCCCCGCTTTGTCGATACCGCCGTCTTGACATGAGGGGCGCGTCATTTTAATCATATACGGGGCGCGTTTTTCCGCTCGACGCCCGGACGCGCGCGTCCTTTTATCCTTAATATATAATCCCGCTTATTCGCCGGATGGCGAGGACAATAAATTCGCGAGACGAGCCGCGACCGCAAGGAGGATATATGTCGCACAGGATGCATCCGTATGGCGATTCTCACGCGAGAAGCCAGGCTAACCAGGCTTATGCCAATATGAGCGAAAATCCCGGCGAGCCTGAAGAAAAGCCCGAAGAGGCGGAAAGCCCGGAAAGCGTTTCCGGCGCGGAGGCCGGGGACCAAACCGAAACCCGCGAAGTCGCCGACAAGGTCGACCCCTCCGAGGAAGCCAGGCGCGAAATCGAAGACGCCCGTTTGAGAATGGCCGCGGAAATGGATAATTTCAAAAAAAGGCTTAATCGCGAGCATCAGGAACATATTCGTTACGCGAATGAAAAGGTGTTGAGCGATTTATTGCCCGCTTTGGACAATCTTGATCTGGCCATTCAGCACGCCCCGAAAGACGAAGCCTGCCAAAACATGATGCAGGGCATAGAAATGACCAGGAAACAATTGCTGGACGCCATAGCGAAGCACGGTCTCACGGCCGTTGGCGAAGAGGGCGAGCCTTTCAATCCGGAAATTCACGAAGCCATCGGTATCGAGCCGCGCGAGGATTTGGAAAAAGGCGCGGTAAGCCGTGTGTTGCAAAAAGGTTACAAACTTAACGATCGTCTGGCGCGACCGGCTAAAGTTCTAGTAAACAATTAAATCTGGCGTTCGCCGCAATATATTTTGCGGCGTTTATTTTTCGAATTTTTTATTGACTTACGCCGCTAACGCATATAGAGAAATTAGTTTAGGTCAATTACTATGCCTATAGCAGTACCGACTTTTGGCGCGAAAGGCGCCGTTCCGCCCGATGTTTCGGTCTCCGACATCCGGGATCTTGTCGTCCGTCCGGCAAAAGTCGGGGACGCTCGCGCGATGTCCGCCCTGATAAATTATTACGCGGCGGACAATGTGATGCTGGCCAGGGGACCGCAATATCTCTACCAGCATATTCAGGATTATATTGTGGTCTCCCTCCCGTCCGGAGAGGAAGAAACTATCGTCGCTTGCGGCGCGCTCCATGTTCTATGGGAAGATTTGGCGGAAATTCGTTCCATCGCTGTCCATCCCGCGTGTCAGGGGCTGGGACTGGGAAAAATTCTTGTCGATACCCTCGTCGCCCGATGCGAAAATCTGGGCATTCCCCGGGCTTTTGTTTTTACTCTGGTCGACGATTTTTTCAGGAAATGCGGCTTCCGGCCAATTGATAGAAAAGATCTTCCCCCCGTGGTATGGGCGGAATGCAGCAAGTGTCCCAAATTTTATCGATGCGACGAAATTAGCATGATGAGAACGCTAAAAGCCGTCGCGGACAGCGCGAAAGCGGAAGATAATTAAATACATCTGGCCAAGCGGGGATCGAGAATGTCTTTGCAAGGACGGGATTTTTTAAAAGAGCTGGATTTTACTCCCGCGGAACTCAATTATCTGCTGGATCTTGCCGACTGGTTCAAGGACGCGAAGATAAGAGGCAAGGAAAAACAGTATCTTAAAGGCAAGAACATCGCTCTTGTTTTCGAGAAGGATTCCACCCGCACGCGGTGCGCTTTCGAGGTGGCCGCCCATGATCAAGGCGCGAATGTAACCTGGCTGGGCGCGAGCGGCTCGCAACTGGGCAAGAAGGAATCGATCGCGGACACGGCCCGCGTGCTCGCCGGTATGTTCGATGGCATCGAATACAGGGGATTTGGCCAGGAGCGCGCGGAGGAGCTTGCCGCGTACAGCTCCGTTCCCGTGTGGAATGGCCTTACCAACGAGTGGCATCCAACGCAATTTTTGGCGGATATGCTAACTATCCGCGAATACGGACCCAAGCCTTTTAACGCGACCAGTCTGGCTTATCTGGGCGACGGCCGCTATAATATGGGCAATTCCCTGATGATCGGCTGCGCCATGCTGGGTCTGGATTTCCGTTGCGTGGGTCCCCGCGAATTATGGACCAGCGACGAGGTTTACGAAATCGCCTCCGAAATCGCGACGCGGACAGGCGCCGAAATCAGCCGCGAGGAAGACGTGGCCAAAGGCGTGAAACATTGCGATTTTATCTATACAGATGTCTGGCTTTCGATGGGCGAGTCCGAAGAGGCCTGGGAGGAACGGATAAGAATGCTCCTGCCTTACCGGGTGACGAATCGGGTAATGCGGCTTACAGGTAATCCGGGCGCCCGCTTTCTCCATTGCCTCCCTTCTTTCCATAACAGGGACACGACAATCGGCGAATCCATTTATCAGAAATTCGGTCTGGATTGTATGGAAGTAGACGACGAAGTTTTCGAATCGGACAGGAATCTCGCTTTCGCGGAGGCCGCGAATCGCATGCATACCATCAAGGCCGTCATGGTCGCGACACTGGCCGGAGATCTTTTGCCTCCGGCCTATTAAATAGACAATCGCGGCGAACAAACGTAATATAACAATTAATTTGATACAGGAGAGAACATGGCCGTTCAACAAAACAAAAAATCCAGGTCCCGCAAAGGTATGCGGCGCTCGCATGACCGGGTAGCCAAACCGGCCGTTATTTACTGCTCTTGCGGCGAACCCACACTGCCGCATTCCGTTTGTCCATCCTGCGGAACTTACCGAGGCAGACAGGTGATCGCGAAGAAGGAAACAGTCGAAGAATAATGCGGGCAAAGCGGGAAAGACCTGTTATCGCCGTGGACGCCATGGGAGGCGATCACGGGCCTTCCGTGGTAGTCCCCGGAGCGCTTGAAGCGTCCAGGAGACACGACCTTCATACTTTGCTGGTGGGCGACCGCGCGAAAATCGAGCCCGTGCTCGACGACGCGAAAGTCGATGACGCGCATTTCGATATTATTCACGCTCCCGAAACGGCTTTGATGAATGAGAAGCCGTCGGAAATCCTGCGCCGCAAGAAAAATTCGTCGATTCAGATCGCCTGCCGGCTGGTCAAGGAAGGCGAAGCGGACGCCGTGGTAAGCGCCGGCCATTCCGGCGCCACCGTCGCCTGCGGCATGTTTATCATGGGGCGACTTCCAGGCGTCGAGCGTCCCGCTTTAGGCGCGCTTCTTCCCACAGAAAAAAATCCCGTCATCCTAATCGATTCCGGCGCGAATGTGGACTGCCGCCCGTACCACCTCTTCCAATTCGGCTTGATGGGCGACGCTTTCGCCAGGGATCTCCTGGGTTATCCCTCTCCCCGCGTGGCGCTCTTGAGCATCGGCGAAGAAGAAGGCAAAGGAAATATGCAGGTAAAGGAAGCGTACGAGCTTCTCAAATTGGCCCAGAACCTGAATTTTATCGGCAACGCGGAAGGTCGCGATATATTTTCCGGCGACGTGGACGTCGTGGTTTGCGACGGCTTCGTTGGCAACATCATATTAAAAATGAGCGAAGGTCTGGCGGCGTCGCTCATGCGAATGATTAAAAAGGTATTCACCTCCGGCGTAATTCCGTCCCTGGGCGCGTTGCTCGCGCGACGGGCCTTCAAAAATTTCGCCGCCACCATCGATTACGCGGAATACGGCGGCGCGCCCCTGCTTGGCTTGCAAGGATTGGCGATAGTATGCCATGGTCGCTCCAACGAAAAGGCGATGACAAACGCGATAAAAATGAGCGGCGCCTTTATCCGTAAGGGAGCGAATCAAAGAATGGCCGATATTATTCTGGCAAACGAGGAATTAACCCGTTATTCGAGATCCGTATGATTCGCAGGGAGATTGAATTATAAAATGGCCTCTCATTGTTATATCCATTCTCCCGCCGTCTCTTTGCCAGATAAAATACTATCCAACAACGATCTCTCCGCCATTGTCGATACCAACGATCAGTGGATTGTCGAGCGCACCGGTATTAGCGAGCGAAGAAAACTTGACGACAATCAAAACGCTTCCGATCTGGGTTACGACGCGGCGCGAAAATGCCTGGAAGCGGCGGGCGAGGACGTTGCCAGTCTGACGCACGTAATCGCGGCCACCTGCACGCCAAATTATCTTTCACCGTCTCTCGCCTGTCTCATCGCCGGTCAGCTAGGCGCCGTCAACGTAATGGCTTTCGATATCGGAGCTGCTTGCGCCGGCTTTCTCTATGGCGCGCGGGTTTGTCGCGCCTTCCTGGCCGCGGAACCGGACGCGAAGATACTTTTCGTCTGCGCGGAGGCCATGTCGCGACGCGTAAACTGGAAAGACAGAAGCACATGCGTTTTGTTCGGGGACGCGGGCGCGGCCTGTTTAATCGATTCCTCCGCCGCGGATCCTTTCTGTTCCATAGTCGATGTTATCTGCGAAAGCGACGGCGCGATGAAAGATCTGATTATCGTCGGGGGCGGGACGGCCTGCGACTATCAGACGGGAGAGCCCGTAGACGAGGGTTTCTTTATAAGCATGCAGGGAAGGGAGACTTATAAGCAGGCTGTGCGCCAAATGGTAGCCGTCTGCGAAAAAATCCTCCTGCGCAACAATCTGTCAATCGAAGATATCAATCTGGCCGTGCCTCATCAGGCTAATTTGCGTATTATCGAAGCTGTCGGCGCAAGGCTGGGATTAAAGCGGGAGCAGGTTTTCGCCAATGTCGCCAATTATGGAAACACTTCCGCCGCTTCAATCCCATTGGCTTTGTACGAAGCCGGCCGGGACGGAGCGATCCGCAAAGGCGATCTGGTTCTAATCACCGCCTTTGGCGCTGGTCTTACCTGGGGCGCGGCTCTGCTCCAGTTTTAATTCTACCGTCAAAATTCATTCTTGAGCCTTCTTTCCGCGCTTCCGGGCAGAACTTCTCGCGCTCAACTTTTTCCGCTCATCCACAGTCTCTTGATCGCGCTTTTTAATAACCGGACCGGGCTAAATGAAGCCGGTTTCAATTTCTCCGGCAGGATAAAGCCGTTCGCGTCGAAGTCTTCCGGTTTTAAGAAAGGATAAAAAATTTCTTTGGAGGCGCCAAATCTCGCGGCAAGGGGAAAATCGGCGACGGGTCGTTTGAGCGCGCGGATAATCGCTTCGTCAAGCGCCGTAGCCAGATTCGATGCCCCGACCAGCCCCAGCGGATATGGCGCCCCTTTTGCCGGTCCGGTAATATGCATCGCGATTACGCCGTCGGCCACGCCCTTTACGGGCGGCAGACTTTTATATAATTCCGCGAGAAAAGCCGCGAAAATCTCCGTAGTCTGGCCATGGCTGGCGTGAACCAGAGCTTTGCGCCAGCCTGGAACGCAACCGAAGCAATTTTTCGCGCAAAGGGTTAATCGCGTCTGGCTATGCGCTTTTACCCGTGCTACCGAATAAATTTCAT